>JANLOU010000242.1:0-3321 GCA_031366735.1 Candidatus Eiseniibacteriota bacterium | reverse complement strand
CGGATTGCCTCGATCAGCCGGATCTCCAAGGGCAGGTGATCGGGGGCATACGGTGTGAGTCGACGCAGTTCCGCGAGGAGCTTTGGCGTGATCCGCGTCGGCTCGGAATGCTTCATGCCGTGCACCACGCGGTGCCCCGCGGCTTTGACCGAGGGGAAGACCGGATGCGCCTCGAGCCAATCCAGCAGGGTAGCCATTGCCGTACCGTGGTCGGAGGCGGCAAGGCGGCGGGGCGCCCGCGGTTTCCCAGCCGGATCGTTCACGACCAAGCGCGTGCCCCGCCCACCTATTTGATCGATTTTTCCGTCAAGCAGCCGCCGCGGAGACTCGCTGGCGCCGTACACCGCGAATCGGATACTCGAAGAGCCAGCGTTTATCGCCAGAACAGCGGGCTGCACGCGAGTCCTTACCTCTACATCCTCATCTTCATCCTGCTCCCCTCGCCGCCCGGCATCATCTTCCACATGGCATCAATATGGGTGCGAATGCTGCCTGCCAAGGAGGAGACTTTCTTCGGATCTGGCGTGGCCGCCTGAACTTCCTGCTCCAGTGCGGTGAGCTGGGTGTTCATCTGGGTCTGGTGGGTCTCCATTTGCTGCATCATCCCGCCCATCTTGGTGTTCGTATCTGCGTTCATCGTCTTGGAATGCTCTTGATGATGCTGCTTCATCTGATCAAAACTGCGCCGCATCTCGCTGACCGCCGCGCGGGCGAATTCCACATTGACGGCGCTGGCACGAGCCGTTTGCCCCTGCAGGGCCTTCGCAAACTCGTTGATGTTCTGACAGTAGGCCATGGCCAGGACGTGATGCGGTTCATTGGCCATCATCATGTGATCGTGCGACATCTCGTGTTTGCCTTGCATGGTGGAGGGCGATGCCATTGCGCCGACGGCTCCGAACGACAGGGTCAAGAGGAGCGTTGAAAATAGTCTTGTCTTCATTGTGTTTCTCCTTCAGAAGAGTGTGAGAGGTGAGCCCCCGCGGGCACTAAGTCCCGGCGTGAGACGGTCAGGTAGATGACGAATCCCAAAATGAGCACCAGGAACAACGCACTGGTTCCGACCGTGCCCAGACTGAGTCCGCCTTCCTTGCGCGGCTGCGATAGGTAGTCGCCCAACGACGCGCCCAGCGGTCGAGTGAGGATGTAGGCCATCCAGAACGACACGGTGGCACTCAGCTTCAAGCGGAAGTGGGCGAATGCCACGACGGCGATCAGGCCGGCGAACAACAGCGCGGACATCAGGTACCCGATGCCGAAGCGCTCCGCCGTCAGGTCACCTGCGGCCGTTCCCAAAGCGAATGTGAACAGGATCGCGAGCCAATAGAACGCCTCGCGCCGGGAAGTCATGATGGTGTGGACCGAGAGTGTCTTCTCCTTGGCGTACCAGGCGGCAAAGGTCACCGCCAGTGCGATCGCGAACACGATGGTCGTGATCACGAGCGAGACGCCCATGTTGTCGGTCAGATTGTCGGTGATGAGCGTGCCGACAATGCTGATGAGCACGACCGCGATCCAATACAGGCTGGGCACGTACTTGCGGTGGCGCATCTGGAAGAACAGCGCCACGACCAGCAGGCCGCCCATGACATAGGTGGTGCCCGTGAGGCCCAGGTGCAGGTTGGTGTTCAGGAAATCGGCCGCCGTCTCGCCCACCGTGGTGCACAGGATCTTGATCACCCAGAAGAACAGGGTGAGGGCGGGGACTTTGTTGAGCATCTCTCGCGCGGCACCCGGGTGGGGCGCGCGCGGCATGGGGGCGTGCATGCCCGGGTGGCACGCCAGTTTCGTGCCAGCCGGGCGCTGATGGGCCAATCCCCTCCCAATCCCTTGTTGGCGCGGACGATGCGTGGCAATGCGCACCACGCAAGCGAGCCTTGCGACCCCCGAAGTGCAGACGCCTATGGCGAACGCTTCAACTTGGAGAAGCAGAATCTTCCTTGCATTTGCTCAGTGTTCTGAGTAAAATTACTCACTATGATGAGTAAACCTATAAGTCCAGTCTTTCAGCGGGAATACGCCGCTGTCCTGGCCGCCCGGATGGCTGAGCCGAGGCGGTTTCTACAGGTTGTGGCAGGTCCCCGACAGGTTGGCAAGACCACGCTGGTGAGCCAGGTCCTGGCCCAGGGCGAGCGTCCCAGCATCTTCGTCTCGGCGGACGAACCAGCGTTGCGCGACCGGGCCTGGCTGGCTGCGCAGTGGGAGCGGGCGCGCGTGCTCGCCAGGCAGGGGGGCGAGCAAGGCGCGGTCCTCGCACTCGACGAAGTGCAGAAGATCCCCGACTGGTCGGAGGCGGTGAAGCGGCACTGGGACGAGGATTCCCGAGATGGCTTGCCTCTGCGCGTGCTGCTGCTCGGCTCGGCGCCGTTGCTGGTGCAGCGAGGATTGTCCGAGAGTCTTGCCGGGAGATTCGAGATCCTGCACGTGCCGCATTGGTCGATGGCTGAGATGCGGGAGGCGTTCGGATTCACGGTCGACGAGTTCCTCTTTTTTGGAGGCTATCCTGGCGCCGCCCCGTTGGTGAGCGATCCGGACCGCTGGCGGCGCTATCTGCTCGATGCGCTCATCGAGACCACGATCTCGCGCGATGTGCTGCTGCTCACGCGCGTCGACAAGCCCGTGCTCCTGCGGCGACTGTTCGAACTCGGATGCCGGTATTCGGGTCAGGTGCTCTCGTACACCAAGATGCTGGGCCAGCTGCAAGACGCGGGAAACACCACCACGCTGGCGCACTATCTGGAATTGCTGGCCGGAGCCGGCATGCTCATGGGTCTGGCGAAGTATTCCGGGCGAGCAGTCCGCGCTCGGGGTTCAAGCCCCAAGCTGCAAGTTCTCAACACGGCGTTGCTCACCGCCCAGTCCGGTCTCACCCCGGCCGAGGCCCGTGCAGACGGGGAGTTCTGGGGCCGGTTGACCGAATCTGCGATCGGGGCTCACCTCGCGAATGCGGCAGCCCGCGGACAGTGCGAGTTGTACTACTGGCGCGAGGGCAATCGCGAGGTGGACTTCGTGGTGCGCGCCGGCCGAGTGGTCGTCGGGATCGAGGTAAAGAGTGGCCGTGCTCCGCGCGTGCACCAGGGCCTGACCGCGTTCAGCGAGGCGTTCAAGCCGAAGCGCACGTTGTTCGTCGGTGGCGATGGCATCCCGGTCGAAGAGTTCCTGTCGCAACCGGTGACGGACTGGCTGCAAGCCTGACGCGAGCGGGGTAAGTCCGCGCAAGCGGGTCGACACGCGCATCGTCGCTGAACGCCGGCCCGATTGTGGCGCCAGCTTGCAAGGGCTAGGTTCGCGGGAAGTCGTCGCAGGCGACCCAGGCTCACC
>JANLOU010000231.1:0-4280 GCA_031366735.1 Candidatus Eiseniibacteriota bacterium | reverse complement strand
GCGAAAGCTCACGACGCCGCGGCTCGCCACAATCACATGGTCGAGCACGCCGATCCCGACCAGGTCCCCCACTTCGACCAGTCGACGCGTGATGCTCAGGTCCTCCTCGCTGGGCTCCGGATCCCCGCTGGGATGGTTGTGGACCAACACGATGCTCGCCGCGGAATGCAGGATGGCCTGCAGGAACACTTCGCGCGGATGCACGATCGAGGCGTTGAGACTTCCGATACTGATGGTCTCGCGTCGCTGCAGCTCGTGCCGGGCGTTCAGCAGCAGAACCTCGAAGTGCTCGCGCCGCGCCTGGACCAGATCGCCCACCTGCGCCAGCACATCATCCGGTCCGTGGATCACCGCACCCGCCGCGGGCCGCTCGAGCGCGCGGCGCCCCAGCTCGAACGCCGCGCACAGCGCGGCGGCGCGCGCCGGCCCCACGCCCGCCACGGCGAGCCAGCGTCCGAACGGCCATGCCGCCAGTTCGCTGGGCCGGCGGCGCGCGAGCAAGCGGCCCATGCGCACCGCGCTGCGGCCCTCGACGCCCGAGCCGAGCAACAGCGTGATCAACTCCGCATCGGTCAGGCGCGCCACACCCAGCGCGCCCAGTTTCTCCCGTGGCATCGTGCCGCGGGCGAGTGGGGCCTCGGGCGGTTCATCCGTGGCGTCATCTGTCAGGTTCTCGCAAGGACTGGCGTTGACGGCGAGGCGTGTCATGGGCGCTCCTACGCCGGGGGCTGGTGATGTGACTTTCCATGGGCCCGGTGACTCAGCCATACTCCCGACAGCACACACGGCCGCTCCCCGATCCATCCTGTCAGCGTGGGCCCTGCTGGCCGCGCGCGTCTGGAGACCCAGCAGCATGCGACATGCCATCCGCACTTTCGCGCTCATCGCGCTCCCATTGGTCCTTTCGAGCTCCCCTGCACTCGCCAAGCCGCAGGTCGTCAGCAGCGTCAACGGCATCGGACTCATCGATTACAGTCGCAAGCCGGATTTCAAGGTGGGGGACTGGGCCACTTACCGCATGACCGGCAAGAGCGAGATGGGGATGTCGGACGACTACACCGTCACCGTGCTGCTCGCGGGCGAGGAAGAGTGGTGGGGCGAGCGCTGCTTCTGGGTCGAGACTTGGACTGATATGCCCGGGCATGCCCCGCAGACCACGGCCTCCCTGATGTCGTATTCCATCTTCGGCGACTCATTGCCGGTCCAGCGCATGCAGATGTATCAACGCAAGACCATCAACGGGCTCGACGAGACGGGCAAGCTGGTGCAGGAGGTCTCCCGCGCGGCGGCGAGTGCGCTCAAGTCGCGGACCCTGTTCCGCCGTCCGCTGCAATGGGATGTGGACACCATCGGCGTCGACACCGTGATCACGCCCAAGGGGACATTCCATACCCAGGTCGTCACGCTCAAGCAGGGCACGGGCGGCACGAGCACGGTGGGCGACAGTTCGATCTACACCGAGGTGCGGGAGAATCGCACCAGCTACCAGTCCCTGGAGATTCCCATCACCCACATCGTGCGTGAGGACCTCGAGAGCGTCATCGCGCGCAAGTCCTGGATGCTCGGCCGCTCCTCGGAAGCCTCGGCCCTGAACATCCGCGACCGTGGGCTGGGCTCGGCCCGGCTGCTCGACTACGGCCACGGCAAATCAGCGCGCCTGGTGCCGGTGGAGTTCAGGCGCAGCCTGTCCGATGCGCGAGTGGGTAAGCCGAAGGCGCCCGGCCGTGGTCCGGCGCGGCGCTGAGGGCGTCACCCGGCGCTACTCGAACAACCCCTTGGCGTAGGCCTCGGGCTCGAAGCGCTCCCAATCCTCGAGCCCTTCCCCCACGCCCACGAGGCTGACGGGCAGTTGCAGGGTATCGGCGATCGCCAGCACCGCACCGCCGCGCGAGGTGCCATCGAGCTTGGTCACCGCGATACTGGTGATGGGCACGGCACGACCGAACTCCCGCGCCTGCGCCAGCCCATTGAGGCCCTGCGTGCCATCCAGCACGAGCAGCACATGATGGGGCGCGCCGGGCGACACGCGGTCACAGACGCGCGCGATCTTCTGCAGTTCGGACATGAGGTTGTCCTTGGTATGCAGCCGGCCCGCCGTATCGACCAGGACGATGTCGAACCCGCGGGCCTTGGCGGCGCTGATGCCGTCGTGCACGACGGCGGCCGGATCGGCGCCATCGCGAGCACGCAGGAGCTCCACCCCGGCGCGCTTGGCCCAGACCGCCAGCTGATCCACAGCGGCGGCGCGGAAGGTGTCGGCGGCGACCAACAAGGTCCGCTTCCCCTGCCGCGCGAAACCCGCGGCGAGCTTGCCCGCGAAGGTGGTCTTCCCCACGCCGTTCACGCCCACCAGCAGCGCCACCCACGGTTTCTCACCCGCCGTGGGTGCGAACTCGCCGCGGATCATGAGGCCAGCGGCGGTCTGCTCGAGCGCCCCGCGCAGGTCCAGCTCGCGGTCCGCGTCCATCCGCTTGCGCGCACTGGCGATCAGTCGGTCGCAGGTGTCGGGCCCGACATCCGCGGCGAGCAGCGCCTCCTCGAGCTTCTCGATCGTCTCCGGGTCGACCGGCCCACGCAACCCGAGCGCGGCGCCCACGGTGCCCGTGATGGCCTCGCGTGTTTTCTGCAGTCCCTGCTGGAACCGATCCCAGAGCCCCATCGCGCGGTCAGGCGACCGGCAGCGCCACCGGCTCGCGCTTCGACTCGTGGCTCACATCGATGCCGTCCAGATTGACCGACACCAACTTCGAGACACCCAACTCCTGCATGGTGACGCCGTAGATACAGCCGGCCGCCTCCATGGTCTTCTTGTTGTGCGTGATCACCAGGAACTGCGTGCGATCGCTGAAGCGCCGCAGCATGTTCAGGAAGCGGTCCACATTCGCGTCATCCAGCGGCGCGTCGACTTCGTCCAGCAGGCAGAAGGGCGATGGCTTCACCAGATAGATGGCGAACAGCAGCGCGATCGCCGTGAGCGCGCGCTCGCCGCTCGACATGAGCGTGATCGACTGGAGGTACTTGCCCCGCGGCTTGGCGACGATCTCGATGTCGCACTCCATCGGATCCGGGCCCTGCATGCGCAGCTCGCACTGCCCGCCTTCGAACAGCGTGGCGAAGATGTCCTTGAAGTTCTGTTGCACCACCGTGAATGTGGTCGAGAACATCTCGCTCGCGGTGACATTGATCTTCTCGATGGCCTCGAGGAGCTGCGCCTTGGCCTGATTCAGGTCCTCGCGTTGCTGGGTGAGGAAGTCGTAGCGCTCCTTCTTCTTGGAGTACTCCTCCAGCGCCAGCAGGTTGACCGGCCCCAGTTCGCGCAATTTCAAGCGATGGTCCTCGAGCATGCTGGGGGCCTGCTCGGGATCGACGCCCTCGGGCAATGTCGTGGGCTGCCAGGTCTCGGGGTCCAACTCGTACTCGCTCCGCAAGCGCTCGAACGTGCGATCCAGTTCGGCGCGCGCCTGCACGCGATCCAACTCGAGCATGTGCAGCCGCTCGCCCAACTCCTGTTGCTGGAAGCGCAACTGGCGCGTCTGGTCCTCGTAGGTCTGCACCAGCTCCTTGAGGCCGAGGAAGCCCTTCTGCAGTTCGAGCACGCGCTCGCGCTGCGTCCCCTCGGATTGCAGCAATCCGGTGAGCCCCGCGGCGAGCCCGGACACTTCCGCCTCGATGCCGGCGATGCTCGCCCGGTGCTGCGTGGCCTCTTCGTCGCGCGCCCGGATGCCATTCTGAAGCTCGCGCACGGTCTGTTCTGCGCGCGCCCACTGCGCTTCCCACTCACCCGCCTCGCGCGAGAGGCGCAACAGCGACTCACGCGACGCCTGGGCGCGGCTGGCCGCTTCGTCGCGCTGCAACTCGAGCGCCCGAACCTCGACATCCGCCTCGGCCAACTGACGCCGGGCCTCGTCGAGCTGGCTCTGGAAAGCTGCCAGATCCGCCTCCACCTCGGCGAGAGAACGCGCCAGCGTCTCGAGCTCCAGGTCGTAGCCCTGGATCTCCAGATTGCGGTCGTCGGCTTCCTTGCCCGAGAAGGTCTTCTCGCGCTCGATGCCCGAGAGCTCGCGCACCTGCGTCTCGAGCGCGGTACGGGATTCATCGAGCAACCACCGCGATTGGTCGCGCTGCTCCAGCGCCGCCATGCGCGAGTCCTGCTGCACCGCGCGTTGATTCTCCAGCCCTTCGACTTCGAGCGACAGCTCGGCCAGCCGGCCCGAGAGGTCGCGGATCTCGGTCTCGCGATGCAACAGCCCGCCCGAACCCTTGCTGGAGCCCGCGCGCAC
>JANLOU010000147.1:0-3172 GCA_031366735.1 Candidatus Eiseniibacteriota bacterium | reverse complement strand
GAGCGGTCTACTGGTGGTGGCGCTGGGCGCTGCCACGCGCTGCTCCACCGTGTGGCAGGGAGGCGAGAAGACATACGAAGCGGTCCTCCAACTGGGGATCGTGACCGACTCGCAGGACCTGCAGGGCGCCGTGCTCGCCACGGCCCCCGTCGAGGTGGACGAGGCCGCGGTCCGCGCCGCGTCGCTCGGCCTGGTCGGCGAGACCGAGCAAGTCCCTCCCATGGTCTCGGCGCTCAAGCACAAGGGCGAGCGCCTGTACGCGATCGCCCGGCGCGGCGAGACCGTGGACCGCCCCGCACGCCGCATCACGGTGCACGAGTGGCGGTGGCTCGAGTTCGACCTACCGCGGGCGCGCTTCGTGGTGCGGTGCTCCGGCGGGACCTACATCCGCACGCTTGCGCACGATCTGGGCGAGCGACTGGGTTGCGGCGCGGCGCTGGCGTCGCTTCGTCGGCTGGGGAGCGCGCCATTCGAACTGGGGCGTGCGTGCGCGTGGGACGATCTTGCCGCGCTCGAGCCCGCCGAGTCCCTCTCGAGGCACGGCATCGGGCTTGACGAGGCGCTCTGCGTGTTACCCGCGGTGACGCTCGATGCTGCTGGCGCCGAATCCCTGGGGCGCGGGCAGTGCGTCCGGGTGCGCCCGGGGAGCGCGCCGATTGCCGCGGGCGAGCGTTCGGTCGTGTTGCGCGATGAGGCGGGTCGGGCGCTGGCGCTGGGCGAGTTGCGGAGCCAGCCCGAAGGGGTGGCAGCGTTCCCCCAGGTGGTCTTCCCCTGGGCCGTGCGGGAAGGCCGTCCAGCGTGAGCGTCACCGTCGCGGTGGGCGTGTTCGACGGACTGCATCGCGGGCATCTCGCGCTGTTCGAGCGCGCCCGCGCACGCGCCTCGGGCGGTCGGTGCGTCGCGATCAGTTTCGATCCGCATCCCGACACCGTGCTGGCCAAGGAGTTTCGGGCGCTGGCGCCGCTCACCCCGCTGCCCGAGAAGCAGGCCCTGCTCGCGCGCATGGGCGTGGAGTTGCATGTGCTGCCGTTCACCCGCGAACTGGCTGCGCTGTCCCCCGAGATGTTCGTCGAGCAGTATCTGCGCGCACCGTTCGCACCCGACTGGCTCGTGGTGGGCGCCGATTTCGCGCTCGGCCGTGCACGCGCCGGGAATGTGGACCGGCTGCGGGAGATCGGGGCGAGCAGTGGGTTCGAGGTGGAGGCGGTGCCACTCTTGTCCCTGGGCGGTGCCGCCGTCACGAGCACTCGCATCCGCGAGCACCTGGCGCTCGGCCAGGTCGCCGACGCCGCGGAACTGCTCGGGCGTCGTTATGGGCTGGTGGGGACCGTCGTGCATGGCGAGAAGCTGGGCAGGACGCTGGGATACCCCACCGCGAATCTGCGGCTGCGCGATGAGAAGCTGGTTCCCGTGAACGGGATCTACGCGGTCTGGGTGGGCATCGCGGGCGAGACGGGTTGGCGACCCGGGGCCATGAGCGTGGGGATCCGTCCGACTTTTGGCGGGCAGGTCCGCACGCTCGAGGTGCATCTGCTCGACTGGTCCGGCGACCTGTACGGGCAGGAACTGCGGGTGGCATTCGTGGATCACCTTCGACCCGAGCTCAAGTTCGACTCGCGCGAGGCCCTGATCGAGGCAATGGGGCAGGATGTGATTCATACGCGCCAACGACTTATGGCTGCGGCCCCGGAGCCGGCCGCAGCCGATTGAGGCTCGGCGCGGGGTTTGGCGTGAGTCGCGGGGACTTCGCGGGTGGCCTCGGGCTGCCCGTTCTGATACATTGCCCCGTCACTCCGTCCGCTAGGGCGGAGGTAGTTGCACCATCCACGCTCCGTCCGTGGAGACCTGACACTCCCGGACCTGGGCCCGTTACCCCACCCCGCTGGCAGGAGATCCTTGCTGTGACGCTCACGAAGGAGCAGAAGCAGGGCATCATCGAGAAGTTCAAGACGCACGAAGGGGATTCCGGTTCGCCGGAGGTCCAGATCGCTCTGCTCACCGAGAAGATCAACTACCTCACCGAACATTTCAAGGTTCACAAGCGCGATCATGCATCGCGCCGCGGGTTGCTCCGCATGGTGGGTCAGCGGCGTCGGCTGCTGGACTACCTGAAGGCAACCAAGGTCGACCGTTATCGCAAGGTCGTCAAGGATCTCGGACTTCGTCGCTAGGAACATCCTGGCGACCAGGAGACGCGGCCCAACTCGGGCCGCGTTTCTGTAAGAGCGGGGAAGGTCCCTGCTCGACCCCCCGGGCGCCGCACGCTCGGACGGGTGGACGTGATGACGAGGGTCGTCGTCACATGCGAGAAGACAGGAAGCAAGCATGGCTGAACACAAAGTTACCGTGGATCTGGGTGGGAAGGAACTCACCATCAGCACCGGCAAGTGGGCCAAGCTCGCCGGCGGCTCCGCCGTCGTGCAGTTGGGCGGCACCATCGTGCTGGTCGCTGCGAGCGCAGCGAAGCAGGCCAAGCCGGGTCTGGATTTCGTGCCGCTGACATGCGACTACCGCGAACGCACCTATGCCGCGGGCAAGATCCCGGGTGGTTTCTTCAAGCGTGCGGGCGCCCCGAGCAGGAAAGAGGTGCTCAGCTCGCGCCAGATCGATCGCCCGATCCGTCCGCTCATGAGCGACCAGTGGTTCTACGAGACCCAGATCATGGCGACCGTGGTCTCCTCGGATCAGGAACACGACGCGGATGTGCTCGCGTTGATCGGCGGCTCCGCGTCGCTGGTCCTCTCGGACATTCCCTTCCCCGAGCCAATCGCCGGTGTGCGTGTGGCTCGTGTGGATGGCCAGTTCGTCGTGATGCCGACCTATGCCCAGCTCGATGAGTCCGACATGGACGTTGTCGTGGCAGGCACCGCGAACGACATCATCATGGTCGAGGGGGGTTGTCTCGAGATCTCCGAAGCCGACATGATCGCGGCGCTGGAGTTCGCGATGCAGCACATTCGCGCGATCGTGGCGGTGCAGCTCGAACTCCAGAAGGTCAACGGTCGGCCCAAGCGCGTTCCGGTGGCCAAGGTCGATCTCGCGGACCTCGATGCGGCCCTGCGCTCGGCTTACACCGACCGCGTCAAGGCGGCGATCCAGATCCCTGGCAAGGAATCCCGCCAGGAGGAGCTGGACATCATCAAGGCCGAGGCGACCGCAGCCTTCACCGAGC
>JANLOU010000145.1:0-2138 GCA_031366735.1 Candidatus Eiseniibacteriota bacterium | reverse complement strand
TGCTGCATCTGTGCGGTGCTGCGCTTGCGCTCGTTCCATGGCTTGGTGACCATGCCGGCGAAGCCACCGCCGGGCGAGGTGATCTGGAAGATGTTCTTGGCCTCGGGGAACGCGTGGTAGACATCGTAAACGCTGGCGGCGAACATCTTGGTCTGGTCGAGCGTGGCGTTGGGTGCGGCCTGCACGATTCCGAAGACGATGCTCTGGTCTTCCTGTGGCGCCAGCTCGCGCTGCGTGAACATGTAGAACGGCACCATGAGCAGCACGACAATCACCCACAGCGTCAACACCACCGAGCGATTGCGCAGCGTGCTCTCGAGCATCCCCATGTACTTCTTGCGCACACGCTCGAACTGACGGTTGATGTGCCCCGCGAAACCGCGCTCATTGTCGCCGGCGCGCAGCATGCGCGAACCCATCATGGGCGACAGCGTCAGCGCCACGACCCCGGACACGATCACGGCGCCGGCCAGCGTGAAGGCGAACTCCCGGAACAATGCCCCCGTCAGCCCGCCCTGGATGGCCAGCGGCGTGTAGACGGCCGCTAGCGTGATGGTCATGGCAATGATCGGCCCCAGCAGCTCGCGCGCCGCAAGGATGGCCGCGTCATACGGCTTGTAGCCCTCGTGCACATGCCGCTCGATGTTCTCGATCATGACGATGGCGTCATCCACCACGAGTCCGACCGAGAGCACGATGGCGAGCAGGGTCAACAGGTTGATGGTGAAGCCCGCCGTCTGCATGATGAACACAGCGCCGATGAGCGAGATCGGGATCGCCACCACGGGAATGATCAACCCGCGGATCGAGCCCAGGAACAGGAAGATCACCAGAATAACGATGAGCAGCGTCTCCATGAGGGTCTTGAGCACCTCGTGGATCGCATCCTCGATGTATTTGGTGGAGTCGTAGGGAATACCCGCCGTCATCCCGACTGGCAACTCCGCCTGCAAATCGCCCACCGCGCCTCGCACCTTGCGGATGACTTCGAGCGAGTTGGAAGTGGGGAGCACCCAGATGCCCATGAATGTGGCGGTCTCGCCGTTGAAGCGCACCTCGGAGTCATAGTCCTCGGCGCCCAGCGTCACATCGGCGATGTCTCCCAGGCGGACGATGTCGCGCCCGTCCTGCTGGACGACCATCTGGCGGAATTCCTCGGCGCTCTTCAGGTCGGTATTCGCGACGAGATTCACCGAGGTCATCGTGCCCTTGGTCCGCCCCAACGCGGCGAGCGAGTTGTTCTGCGCCAGCACATTCCACACGGTCGATGCGGTCATCCCGTGGGCAGCCATGCGATCAGGCTTGAGCCAGATGCGCATGGCGAAAGTCCTGCCGCCCAGCACATCGGCGCGCTGCACGCCGCTGATTGCACTCAGGCGGGGCTGCACCACGCGCGTCAGGTAGTCACTGATCTGATTCTGATCGAGATCCTTGGAGGCGAATCCCAGGTACATGGCCGCGAACTGCGCGTCCGCGGTCTGCACTTGGATGACAGGAGCCTGCGCTTCGGGCGGCAGGTCGTTGCGGACCTGCGCGACCTTGGACTGGATCTGGGTGAGCGCCGCGTTGGTATCGTAGTTGAGCTTGAGGTGCACCGTGATCGTGCTCACGCTCTGAGCGCTCGAGGATTCGATGAAGTCGATTCCGTCCGCGCTGGCGATGACGCGTTCGAGCGGCGAGGTGATGAAGCCCCGGACCAGATCGGCATTCGCCCCGATATAGGCCGTGGAGACCGTCACCACCGCGATATCCGTGCGCGGATACTGCCGCACGCTGAGCGATCGGATCGATTGCAGCCCCGCGATCAGGATGACGAGGTTGACGACGATCGCCAGGACGGGACGCTTGATGAACAGGTCGGTGAATCGCATCAACTGTCTTCCGGCTTGGGCGCCGCGCTGTTCGAAGGAGTCACCTTGTTGTTGACCACGACGGCCGCCCCTGGGCGCAGCTTGAACACGCCCGAGGTCGCAACTTCCTGGCCTGGCTTCACCCCGGATCTGCTAAGTGTTGTATTGGTGACAGCAACCCAGGCGAACGGCACCGTGCTCATTCATCAGAAAATGTTTGAAAGCCGTCTATTCTTTGTCGACAAGCTCATTGACATGGGTGCGCAAATTATTTTATGTGATCCGCAT
>JANLOU010000112.1:0-5552 GCA_031366735.1 Candidatus Eiseniibacteriota bacterium | reverse complement strand
CGGCCGACCGCATGCCCTTGGGCTCCGGCGCCATCGCCGGCACCCCTTTGGTGCACGACCGCTACGCGCTCGCAACGCGGTTGGGGTTCAGCCGCCTCGCTGCCAACAGCATCGACGCCACCAGTGATCGCGATTTCGCTCTGGAATACCTGCAGGCCGCCGCCGTGCTGGGGTTGCACCTGTCCCGTCTGGCGGAGGATCTCGTGCTGGGCTGCTCGGCAGCCTTTGGTTGGTTCCGTGCGCCCGATGGCTTCAGCACCGGCTCCAGCCTGCTGCCCCAGAAACGCAATCCCGATGTGTTCGAACTCACGCGTGGGAAGAGCGCCCGCCTGCTGGCCAACGCGCAGCATCTGGCAGTGCTGCTCAAAGGCCTGCCGTCCGGTTACCAGAAGGATCTTCAGGAGGACAAGGAAGCGGTGTTCGATACGGGCGACACGCTGAGCACCCTGCTCGCAGCGCTCGCCCCGGCCGTGGCCGCGCTCGAACCCGAGCGCGATCGCATCGCCGCCACACTCACACCCGATCTGCTCGCGGTGGAACTCGCCGATGCGCTGGTCGAACAGGGCGTGCCGTTCCGTGACGCGCACCGCGTGGTGGGGCAGTTGTGGGCAGCGGCCGAGCAGGCCGGCGTGGCGCCAACGGCGCTGCCCGTGGCCGAACGCCTGACGCTGCATGAGTCGTTCACCGACGCCCAGTTGAGTGCGCTCACCATCGAAGCCTCCCTCGCGCGCCGGTCGCATGCGCCGGGTGCGGGGGCGCGATCGGTGGCCGAACAACTCGCGCATGCCGAGGCACGGCTGGGCCTGGGGCCGGGCGACTCACTGGAAGGCGCCGAGGCGAACGATGCGCCGGCCGCGACACCGGCATCGCCAAGTCCCAGCGGCCGCGAAGGCACACTCAAGGTGCTCGAGGGCGGCATCGTGGTGCGCCGCGCGCGACTTGCCGATGTGCCGGGCATCGCCGGGGTGATGGCCAGCTATGTGGCCGACGGGATCCTTCTGCCTCGTCCCGTTTCGGAACTGTTCCAGTGCGTGCGGGAGTTCTTCGTCGCCGAACACGATGGCGAGATCGTGGCCTGCGCCGCGCTGCGCGTCCTGTGGCGCGACATGGCGGAAGTGCGCTCGCTCGCCGTGCGTCAGGACCACCATGGTCGCGGGCTCGGCGCCGCATTGGTCGAAGCTGTGATCGGCGACGCGCGCACGCTGGGCATGCCGCGGCTGATCGCACTCACGCGCGAAGTCCCGTTCTTCGAGCGCTGCGGCTTCGTCGTCGAGCAGCGCGAAGCCCTACCGCGCAAGGTCTGGACGGATTGCGTGCGCTGCCCCAAGCGCCATGCGTGCGACGAGATCGCAGTCGTGCTCGATCTGGTGCCCAATGTTCCCGAGAGCGCACTGCAGCGCACCCGCGCTTACACACTGTCCATGCCCACTGCAGCTCCCAGCGAACCCCTGCTCCCCATCTTGTCGTGAAGAAGGAGGTGTCACCGTTGGCCCAGTCGCCCCCGCATCTCATCGACTTGCTTGGTCTGGACCCGGCATTCGTGCTCGAGCTGTTCGCCGAGGCGGACCGCCTGCGCGCCGCGCGTGGTACCGCCCGTGCGCCGCGACCGCTCGCGGGCAGGACCGCCGCGCTGGTGTTCCACAAGCCATCCCTGCGTACGCGCGTCTCCTTCACCGTCGGCATGCATGAGCTGGGGGGCGACGCCATCGATCTGGGCGCCACCGAAGTGAGCGAGCACGGTCGCGAGAGCCTGCCCGATGTGGCGCATGTGCTGAGCGGCATGTGCGACCTGATCGTGGTGCGGACATTCTCGCACACGCTGGTGCAGAAGCTCGCGCGACACAGCACGATTCCCGTGATCAACGCACTCACCGACCATTCGCACCCATGCCAGATCCTGGCCGACCTGTACACGCTGTGGCGCGCCGGACACGACCTGGACCAGATGCAGGTGGCATGGGTCGGCGACGGCAACAATGTGCTGCACTCGTGGCTCGAGGCCGCGACCCTGTTCGGGTTCCAGTTGCGCGTCGCAGTGCCCGATGGGTTCGAGCCCGACGCTGGCCTGTACATCCACGCCGAGATGCACGCCAAGGGCAGCGTGCGACGCGTGCGCGATCCGCAGGAAGCCGTCCGAGGCGCCGATATGATCTACACCGACACCTGGACCAGCATGGGCCAGGAGGCCGAGGCGGAATGGCGCCGCGTGGCGTTCGCCGGCTATCAGGTGGACGAGCGCCTGCTGGCGATGGCCGCGCCGAATGCCGTCTTCATGCACTGCCTGCCCGCGCATCGGGGCGAGGAAGTGACCGACGCCGTGATCGACGGAGCGCAGAGCGTGGTGATCGAACAGGCCGAGAACCGGCTGCATCTGCAGAAGGCCCTCATGGCTGCGCTGGCTGGCGGCACCCCGACGCGCGCGCGGCGCACGACGAGCAAATCGGCACAAGTAGCGCTGCCCGTGGCGTGAGGAGACGACATTGGATACGCACGACAGAGACTCGGTCGGCTCGGCACCCGCTTTCGACGCCGTGGTTGTGGGCGGAGGGCCTGCTGGGCTCAGTGCTGCGTTGTTGCTGGGGCGATGTCGGCGGCGCGTGCGGGTCTACGATGAAGGTCAGCCACGAAACGCAGCCTCGCACGCCCTGCACGGCTATCTGAGCCGTGATGGCATCCCGCCCGGCGAGCTGCTCCGCATCGGGCGAGAGGAATTGCGGCGGTATGACACCGTCCAATGGCGCTCCGTCGGCGTGACGGGAGTCCGGCGCCGCGAGGACTCATTCGAAGTAGCGATCTCGGACGGAAGTTCGGTGACAACACGCACGGTGCTCCTGACAACCGGCGTCGTCGATGAGCTTCCGCCGGTCCCGGGCGTGCAGGACTTCTACGGGTCGAGCGTCTTCCACTGCCCTTACTGCGACGGCTGGGAGCTGCGCGATCAGCCCCTGGCAATCTATGGCAAGGGTGAACACGGCCGAGCGATGGCTCGCGAGTTGACGGCGTGGAGTGCGCAGCTTTTCCTCTGCACCGATGGACCTTCGGAGCTGAGCGACGAAGACCTTGGGCAGCTGAGGCAACTTGGAATCGTGATCCACGAAAGCACGCTCAGTGGATTGGAGGGATCGGGCGGCGTGTTGGAGCGAATCCGGTTCGCGGACGGAACTTCGGTGAGCTGTCGCGCGATGTTCTTCAGCACGGGTGAATACCAGCGCTGCGGTCTGGCGGCCCAACTCGGCTGTGAGTTCACGCCGAAAGGGACGGTCAACACCGGCGAATACGAGACCACGAACATTCCCGGGCTGTTCGTCGCAGGCGATGCGTCGCGCAATGTGCAGTCCGTGATCGTGGCTGCCGCCGAGGGCTACGAAGCGGCCGTTGCAATCAACACCAGGCTCCTCGCTCAAGATCTGGCCGCGCGGACGCAACTTCCCTGAATGGCATGAATCGACCCGCAGCGCCGCTGTGCTAACCTGCCCCGCCATGAGCCCAATCGATAGCCCTCGCGCTGCACTCGCGCTTGGCGTGGTGTGCCTAGCCCTCGCGCTTGCCTCCGTGGCCCCCGCCCAGACCCGCCTGCCAATGCCCTCGAATGCCAACCGTGCGCCTTCGCCGGATAGCCTCGTGCGCGCGGTATTCGCCGCCGGATCCGCGAGCGTCACCCCGATCCCCGTCGTCAGCGCCGATGTGCCGCGCTATTGGCAGACGCGCGCGGAGCGCACGCGCTATACGCAGAGCGCGGACTACGAGGAAACCATGCGCTACTGCCGCCAGCTCGAGGCCGGCTCGCGGTGGATCAAGCTGGACTCCTATGGCCGCAGTGGGCAGGGCCGCGACTTGCCGCTGCTGATCCTCTCCAAGGACCGCGCGTTCACGCCGCAAGCGGCCCGCGCGCTGCGCAAGCCCATCGTCCTGATCCAGAACGGTATCCACGCGGGCGAGATCGAGGGTAAGGATGCGTGCCTTGCGCTGGCGCGCGACCTGGCGGTGCTGCGCAGCAAGTCCGACCTGCTCGATTCGTGCACCGTGTTGATCCTGCCGATCTTCTCGGTGGATGCACACGAGCGCCGCAGCCGCTTCAACCGCATCAACCAGAATGGGCCGGCCGAAATGGGCTGGCGGCACACACCCGTGGGCTTCAACCTGAATCGCGACTATGCGAAGGCGGAATCCCCCGAGATGCGCGCGCTGCTGACGAATGTGTATACCAAGTGGTGGCCCGAGCTCCTGATCGACGACCACACCACGGACGGCGCCGACTATCGCCACGATGTGACCTACTCGTTCCAGCACGGCCCCATGTCCCCACCCAGCCTCGAGCGCTGGTTCACCGAAGCGTTCGAGGGCCGCGTATTGTCGCGGTTGACCGAGATGGGTCACCTCCCGGCCCCGTACCTGTCGTTCCGCGGCCCCACGCCCGACACGGGCATCGAGTTCGGCGCCACTGGCGCGCGTTTCTCCAGCGGCTACGCGCCGCTACAGGCGCGTGCGGCGCTCTTGGTCGAGACGCATATGCTCAAGCCGTATGGCTCACGCGTGAAGACCACCTACGACCTGCTGGTCGCCGTGCTCGAGGAGTTGCATGCACACCCGCGCGCGCTCATGCAATCGGTCGCCGACGCCGAGGCACAGGCAGTGGCGCGCGGCACCGAACGCGATCGGGCCAAGCGTGAGTTCGTGCTGTCCAGCAAGACCACCAACAAGTCGGTGCTGTTCCCATTCAAGGGCGTGGTCACGAAATGGGAGGCCAGTGACATCACCGGCGCTCTGGTGCCGCGTTACTCCAGCGCGCCGCTGGATACGCTGGTGCCGCTCTACCGCGACATCGAGCCCGTACTCACCGTTAGGCTGCCCGTGGGGTATCTGATTCCACAGGAATGGACGACGGCCCTGGACAAGCTCGATATCCATGGGATCGGGTATCGTCGCTTGGCCAAGGCGCTGCGCGACACGGTCGAAATGGTCCGCATCCTGGACTGGAGTGCGGCCCCGGTCACGGTGGAGGGCCATCGCATGGTGAGTGTCACCAAAGTGCGCGCCGAGCGTCAGGTTCGCAGCTTCCGGCCGGGCGATGTGTGGGTGCCGCTCGAGCAGCGAGCGTCCGCGCTCATCGCCACGCTGTGCGAGGCCCAGTCGCCCGACGGATTCCTGGCCTGGAATGCGTTCGACACCATCTTCCAGCCCAAGGAATACGGCGAGGCTTATGTCATGGAGCCCGTTGCGCGCCAGATGCTGGCGAACGACCCCAAGCTGGCCGAGGAGTTCCGGGCCAGGCTCGCGAGCGACAGCTCTTTCGCCAAGAGCCCCAGCGCAAGAATCGACTTCTTCTATCGGAAGTCGCCCTGGAATGATGGGGAGCAGGACCTGATGCCCATCGCGCGGGCGCTGCGCACGGTGCCCGAAGCGCTGCTGGTGCCGCTGCCGGGTGCGGCACCGGTGCTCGAAGCCCCCACCGGTCGACCTCGGCACTGAGCGATTCCAGCAATGAAACCCTCGTGTTTCAGGGGTTCTCGTGGGTTCGCTATGCTAGGCTGATCGTGCCCCGGTAGCCCACC
>JANLOU010000095.1:0-1945 GCA_031366735.1 Candidatus Eiseniibacteriota bacterium | reverse complement strand
GGTGAGGCGAGAGGCGCTGCTGATCGGTCGGCGATTCGAGAACGAGATGCGTGCCCGCTCGTAGTCCAGGAAGTAGTCCGCCGCCTCGCCCCGCGTGAGCCGTTGCCCATCGAGGGTCACGACATCGCTGCCCGCCACCACCGTGATGCCGGTCGCGCCATCGCGGTCGGTGAGTGTGTAGGGTCCCTGTCTGCCGTCGATGCCCGTGAACTGAAGGCGATGGTATTCGCCTTGCGCACTCGCCGCGGCCGCACTCACCACGCCGTCACCGGGTCGCCATTCTCCGCGGACCCCCTGCACGCGCCGCTCCAGCCGCGCGAACTCGCCGTGCGCATACGAAAGCGGGAGGTCGCCGAGCGAGGCACTGGCGCGGGGCGCCTTGAGCTCGATCAACACGCGATCGAGTGCGCGAAGGTCCTGCGTGCTGCCCGTCGCTGAGAGCGGCGTGTCGCGGTCGCTCAACACCCCCGTCAACTCCACGCCCGGAGCCAGTTGGCCGCTCACCGAGAGATCGAGTGACTGTCGCAGCGTGGCGTCCTGCGTCGAACCGAACTCCACGGCCACGGTCTTGTTGCCCGTGACCGCCAACGACGCCCCTCCTGGAGCGATGCCGGGATCGCGCCCCGTGGCTGGGCGCGGCGCCGGGGTGGCGCTGCTGTCGGCGGGGACCGGCAGCGCCTCGCCAGTGCGGGTGGGTTGATAGCGCTGCCGCGCGTATTCGAGCGGAGGGGGCGCCAACAACCAACACGCCGCCACCCACAGCGTCTCGCCCGGCACCACAGTCCGCAGCAGGCGCAGGTCCCCACGCAGCGCGTCGATCAGGTAATCGCTCCCACGCACCCACGCGCGGGCGCTCGTCCAGACCGAATCGCTTCCCCCTCGCAGGAATGGATGCGCCAGGCGATAGGTGACCGCGCCGGAACGCTGCACCACGACTGCGACGCCGCACGAGGGGTCAACCGCCCGAGCGGAGACGGACGGGTGGATCGCGGACATTCCCAACAGTGCAACCAGTATCCCCGCCAGGCGCGAACGCCCGGGGGTCATCTCACTCCTCCGCGAGGAGGCGCAGGCGGCGCACGCGCGCCGGCGCCGCCTCGGCCACGATGAGCGTCCCATCCGGTGCGAATGTCAGCGCGCGCGGCGCCACCAGTTCGTCCCACTCGGCAAGCCGCAATCCGCGTGCGTCGAAGATCACGAGCGACGCCGTGCGGCCCTCGTCGGTCGCCACTGCGACACGCCCCGAATCATCGACCGCGCACGCGAAGGCGCGCGGATCACGCGAGACGAGCGGCCAAGTACGCAGCACCGTGCCGGTGGCGTCCAGGACCTGCACACGCGCGACCGCCTCGCTCGCAGCGGCCGTGTCGACCGGCGCACCCTTGCGACGCTTGGGGCTCGAGCGCTGTTCCACCACCACCAGTGTGCCATTGGGCGACATCGCCATGGCCACGATGTCCCGGAAAGCCCCGGCCCGCCCTCCGAGCCCGCCCACCTCCTTGGTGAGCCGACCGGTCGTATCGAACAACAGCACTCGCCCAGCGTCCCCATCGGCCAGCGCCATGGCGCCGCCCCGGTCCGCCGCCAGGGCCACCGGTCGGATGCGCCCCAGACGGGTCTCCAGGACTTGGTCATCCAAGCGGATCAGGACCCCGAGTAAACGCAATTGCAGATCGTAGGCGGTGATCCGCCGGTTCCCCAGGTCGAGCACCGCCACGCCCAGTGAACCCAGGCGCGTCACGCCACTCGGGCGGCGAAAACGCGTGTCCTCATTACCCAGCGTTCCCGTTTCATCCAACCACCGTCCCGCGGCATCCCAGCGCTGTAGCGTGTGCGTCGAGGCATCGGTCACATACACCCGGCCGAACGCATCGGTGGTGACGCCGGAGGGCTCGATCAGCTTACCGCGGCCGGTGGAATCCGGGCCGAACGAGCCAATCACCTC
>JANLOU010000529.1:0-3194 GCA_031366735.1 Candidatus Eiseniibacteriota bacterium | reverse complement strand
CCTTTGCGCTCCAACTGATCGCGGTGGTCGTGGCGGTGTTGGGCGTGGTGACCACACTCACGGCGCTCATCCTGCAACGCGGGCGCGAGATCGGCGTGCTGCGAGCCACGGGTGCATTGACGGGACAGGTGCGCAAAATGGTGCTGATCGAGAGTGGACTGTTAGGGCTGATCGGGTCCGTGCTCGGCTGCGCCGCAGGCTTGATGCTGGCGCTGCTGCTGGTGCATGTCATCAACAAGCAGTTCTTCGGCTGGAGTATCCGCATGACGCTCGAGCCCTGGGTGTTCGTGCGCGCCATCGTGATGATGGTGGGGGCTTCGGTGGTGGCTGGACTTGGCCCTGCGCGCTCAGCGGCGAAGCGAGTCGCTGCCGAGGCGATGCGGGTGGACGGATGAGGCCCAGGCTGTGCGGGGGACTCCTGCTTGTCCTCACGCTCGGGGTCGTGTCGGCGGCTGGCCCGCAACAGCCGACAGCGCTGGACGCACAGGGCTTTCAGTTGGCCGTGCCGCCGTATGCGTTCGAGTTCCCGCGCGATCATGCGTCCCACCCACGCTTCCAGACCGAGTGGTGGTATTACACCGGCCATCTGGAATCGGCGCGCGAGCGCTTCGGCTATGAACTCACCTTCTTCCGCGTCGGGTTGCCGCGCTTGCGTCCGCAGAGTCCGTCCGCCTGGGCCGCGCGCGAGTTGGTGTTCATGCACCTGGCGCTCACCGAGGAGTCCCGTGGGCGCTTCCGACACCACGAGGCGACGCGACGCGTGTCCATGGGGCTCGCGGGCGCCGACAGCACGCGCTACCGCGTGTGGCTGCAGGATGCATTCGCTGGATTGGCCGACGACGGCGTCACCCACCGCCTGCGCGCCAACAGCCCGACCTTTGGGCTCGACCTGTCGTTGGCGAGCAGCAAGCCCCCCGCCATCCATGGTGAGCATGGCGTGAGCCAGAAGGCCGCGGGGCGAGGCAATGCCTCGCACTACTATTCCCTCACTCGGCTCGCCGCGAATGGGGTGCTGATCCGCGACGGCGATACGCTGAAGGTCGGGGGAACTTCGTGGATGGATCACGAGTTCGCCACCAACCCCATGGCGGCGACGCACGCCGGCTGGGATTGGTTCAGCGTGCAACTCGAGGATGGTCGTGAGCTCATGCTGTATCAGCTTCGCCTCAAGAGCGGCGCGGTCGAACCGCTCTCGCACGGGACGCTCGTCGAGCGCGATGGGCGCACGCGCGCGCTCCGCCTTGCGGATTTCCGTATCGAGGCGACAGGTCACTGGAGAAGTCCGCACACGCGCGCGGACTATCCCAGCGGTTGGGTGTTGCGTGTGCCTGCGGAACAACTGGTGATCACGCTCGAGCCCACGGTGAAGGATCAGGAGTTGGTCGTCCCGAGCATGGGTGGGGTGGCCTACTGGGAGGGGAGTGTGCGGCTGAAGGCGGTGAGCCGGGGCGTGCCCGTGCAGGGCGTCGGCTATGTGGAGTTGACGGGCTACGTGGGTCGCCCACCGTTCTGACTCGGGTTGCACAACCCCGGTGCACCCGCCAACCTGCCTCGCATGGAGACCGCCCTGCGCATCATCGTCGATGCTGACGCCTGTCCGGTGAAGGACGAGGTGTATCGCGTGGCCGAGCGTTATGCGCTCCCGGTGCTGCTGGTCGCCGCTTCGTGGATGCGCGTGCCCTCGAACGACCGGGTGTCGCTCGAAGTGGTGGAGCAGGGGTTCGACGCCGCGGACAACTGGATCGCGCAGCGCGTCGGCCGCGGGGACATCGTGGTGACCGCCGACATCCCATTGGCCTCCCGATGTCTGGCTCAAGGTGCATACGCGCTCGGCACGACCGGTCGAGCGTTCACCGAGGACAATATCGGCGATGCGCTCGCCACGCGCGAGTTGTTGTCGGAGCTGCGCGGTGCGGGCGAGGTCACGCGTGGCCCCGCGCCATTCGCGGCGCGCGATCGCGCGCGCTTCCTGCAGGCCCTCGACGCCGCTGTGCACCTGCTCCAGCGAGCCTGAGGGGGCTGCCCGCAGCAACGGCGCAAGCGGCGGCTGGAGCGGGCGTTCGATATTCCGCTTGGACCACAGGCCATGGGTTCGCTACTGTGGCGGGGTGCGAACCCCACTCCTGATGATCGCCGCCCTTGCGCTCGCGGCCGGATGTTCCTCGGCCCCGGGCCCCCAGGCTGCCGCAACGCCGCCCGCCGATACTGGAACGACCTCCTCCCAGGTCATCGCGGGAGCCGCCGATTCGGTCAACTCGATCCCCGGCTCAGCCGATGCGATGTACATCTATCGCTTCAAGCAGATCGAGCCGGGGAGCGGGTCGTTCACATTCCGCGATCGCGAGCTCTCGTTCGTGTTCCGACCCACGCCGTCGGCGCTGTACTTCCGCGTCCAGAACCTGACGGGCCGACCAGTCACCATCGCTTGGGACCGCTCGGCGTTCGTGGACCCGGATGGCCGGGTCGGCAAGGTGGCGCACAACAACACGCGTTGGCAGGACCGCTTCAGCCCGCAATCCCAGACGCAGGTGCCGGGCCAGACCGAATACAGCGATTTCACGTTCCCGATGGACTTCCTCCTGGATCCGGGTACACAGCAGCCGGGTGCGACCGATACCCAGCCGCGCCGTGCCCTGCTCACCGAGGATCAGACCGCGGTGACCAACGCCGGGCGCACTTTCGGTGTGGATCTGGCATTCCTCATCGAAGGGCAGCCGCGCACGTACACCTTCCGATTCCAGGTCGCCAGCGTCATCCCGCGCTGATTCCTGTGTGGACTCGCGGGCCCGAGGGTTGCAGGACCGCAGGCATGGGAGCGTTCGTGGTGGCAGCGCTCGCGGTGCTCGCAGGGCTGAGTGTGGCGGAAGTCGGCAGCGCGCTGACATTCCAGGCGCCGCGCCACACGCGCGAGCAGATGGAGTCGGCGCTGGCCGAGGCACCGCGCTGGCGTTTCGTCTACGGCACGCGCGTCGCCGCATCCGAACCCATTCTGCGACAACGCGCGCTGGGGTTGGCGCGGCGGTTGTTCGGGGGGGATTCCACTCAGGTCGAGGCGGACCGCGATCTGACGGAGTCCGAACTCGCGGCGAGTTCCGTGATGTTGTTGGGCGGGCCGCGCGAGAATCCAACTGGGCCGCCATCGGGCGCCCGCTCATCGGCCATGCCCGCTACTACCGGGGCCAGCTCGCGGAGCG
>JANLOU010000067.1:0-2153 GCA_031366735.1 Candidatus Eiseniibacteriota bacterium | reverse complement strand
CCCAATCGGAGCGTGCCCTCGGCGGTGGTGCCTGCGAGCAGGAAGTAGGAGAGCTGGCTCTCGCGCGTATCATTGCCGATTCCGAAATAGCGTCGGTTCGGCTCGTACTCATAGGCGGCGCGCAACTGAAGCCCCACCGGGCGCCGCTCGCCGAGCACGCCAAGCAACCGCACCCGGCGCCGGTCGCTCACGGACCAAGTACCTGACAGCGTGACGCGGACATCGTGTTCGGGACCTGCGCTCCACGCGAGCGCTGGGCCGAAGCCAATGTCCTTGGGCGCACCGAAAGTGAGATTGGGGGCCAGCGAGAAGCCGGACTCCGGTGCCTGCTTTGGTTTGGGATCGAGGTAGCGCGGTCCCACATGGCTGACGCCCAGTTCGAGGCCCGACGCCACCAGTCGAAGCGGGAGCGTGGCCAGTCGGAAGGGCGCCCGCAGCGCGGTCTCCCACGCGCGTTCATGATCGCGCGGCGCCACGCGAGGTCCGTCCGTCGTGGCCACCGCTTCGTGCAGCGAGTCGGGCGCGTCCCAGTCCGGCGCGCCGAAGCGCCCTTCGGCGCGCGCGTCATCGGGCCAGCACGCGTGCGCGAGAAAGAGCGCCAGCGCGCGCGCAGTGAGGTGTCGGCGCGGGAGATCGATGGCATCACCTCTGACAATCGTTCGAGCGACAAGGGAACTGCGCTGCGGGAATCATGCCCGCGTCAACCCTGCGGATTCGCACGAATGGTGCCATCGACCGCGAACCCCCCCATTCGGCGCAAGTCGTTACGCAGCCTCGCGCTGAGTGCTCGGGCGGGTCGTGCGCGGCGGCGGCCGTCGACAGCGGCAGGCAGGAAGTTCAAGCGCGCAGGAACAAGTGACACAAAGGGTGCATCGGGCAGATGGCTCCACCCGCCCCAACCCCATGCCGCCATGCGCGCTAGGTGGAGTGCCCGACTGCGGCACAACGATTGCTCAGTAAGCCCCAGCGGCACCATGCGTGGTGTCACGGTGCTCTGCCATCGGTAACGAGCACCCAGGCCGACTCGACGCATGGTTCGCCGAGTCCCAAGCATAAGGAGATGACCCATGACCGCTTACAGGAAATCGGCGCCGTTGCTCGTGAGTGGACTCGCGTCGCTCGGTGCGGCGGCAGTCGCGCTCGCTCAGACGGACAGCAGCAGCAGCACGACCAGCAGCAGCAACAGCGCGAAGGTGACCACCTCGGAGAGCACCTCGGTCTGGTATGGGAGCGGGTGGGTCTGGGCTGCGGGTATCGCAGTCTTCCTGATCGTGGTGATTGCACTGACGAATCGTGGGAAATCCTCCAAAGCATGAAGCACACACACACCCAAACACAGACCGGAGAGCGCATGAATGGATTGAAGAGATTCTTGTGGGTGGCGCTGGTCGCGCTGTTCGCTGGAAGCGTGATGACGCCACAGGCTGCATTCGCTCAGGTGAACGGAGTCCATGTCACGGTCACGCCGTGGGGTGGATACGCGAACTACGCCAAGAATGTCAATCTCGAGGATGGAACAGTCTATGGGGGCTCACTCGGCCTCATGTTCCACCGTTACTTCGGTATCGAGGGTCACCTCGGCCGCAGCTCGACACAGACCATTCACGGGTTCACGCACTACGCGATCACGCCGCCGACCGTTGCCATCCCGCGCGAGGTGGATGTCCTCCACTACGGCGGACACCTGCTCGTGAACCTGCGTCCATCGGCGTGGTTCTCGCCGTATGTGATGGTGGGCTGGCAGGAGGCCAAGTTCGACTATGCGAACACCGACTCGGTGCCGAATCCGAACTATGAAAATGGTTGGGAGTACGGCGCGGGCGTGAAACTTCATATCGCGCCGCGCGTCGCGCTGCGCGCCGAGTTCCGCAACGCCTTGTGGCAGTTCGCCGAAGGCACGCCGCCGCCGGCAGGTTCGGACGCCACCGACAATCAGTTCTACACCGCGGGCCTGGAGTTCTCATTCGGCGGCAAGACCGGCAAGTCCGTTCCCCTGGATACCGACGGTGACGGCGTGGCGGACAAAGTGGACAAGTGCCCGGGTACGCCCATGGGCGCGCGTGTCGATCTGAGCGGTTGCCCGATCGATGCGGACGGCGATGGCGTGTTCGACGGAATCGACCAGTGCGCCAACACCCCGTCGGGCTCGACCG
>JANLOU010000054.1:0-5626 GCA_031366735.1 Candidatus Eiseniibacteriota bacterium | reverse complement strand
ATGCGGCACATCCGGTTCCAGAAGAACAAGGCCATCCGCATCGATCTGGATGCCAGACGGGTGCAGTTGCACAACAACCGGGTCGAGTCCTACGACACGCTGGTGATCGCGGTGGGCAGCGTCACGAATCATTTCGGGGTGTCGGGCGCCGCCGAGCACACTCGCCCCTTCAAGACCATCGTCGATGCCATGACGCTGCGCGCGCGTGTCGTGGAGTTATTCGAGATGGCCGAGCAGGCCGAGACGGATGCGCAGCGCCGCCGCCTGTTGTCGTTCATTATCATCGGCGGGGGCGTCACCGGCGTCGAGGTCGCGGCCGAATTGCTCGACATGGCACGCGACACGCTCCTGCCGCGCTACCCGTCGTTGACCGCCTCCCACCTGAGCGTGGCGATCATCGAGGGCAACGAGCGGCTGGTGCCGACGGCTCGTCCCGAGCACTCGGGGTATGTCCGCCGCTTCCTCGAACACCGTGGCATCCGGCTGGAGCTGGGTGCACGCGTGACTCGGGTCGAGGAGAAACGCGTGCATCTGGGGGATGGCCGAACGCTGGATGGGTTCACGCTGATCTGGACTGCCGGGGTGGCGCCGCCGTCGCTGGTCCAGGAGTTGCCGCTGCTGAAGCATACCGACGGACGAGTCCGGGTCGATGAGTTCCTTCGGGCACTGGGGATCGATGGCAAGCCGCGCGAGGATGTTTTCGTGATCGGTGACTGCGCCGCCTCGGTCCGCGCGGACGGCCGCATGCAGCCCCAGTTGTCCCAAACCGCGATCGCGATGGGCGCGCATGTGGGACGCTCGCTCCATCGCATCGCACGCGGGCAGCCGCTGGAGTCCTTCCAGTTCCGCGATGTCGGCTACATCATCTCGCTCGGCAAGCACAGCTCGGTGCTCGAGTTGTTCGGGGTACCGTTGTCGGGCAAGCTCGCATGGTTGCTGTGGGCGGCTGCCTATCTGGTGAAGATGGTGGGGGTGCGCAAACAGCTCGAAGTGGGCTTGGATCACTTGACGCATCTGGTGTTCGAGCACGACACCTCGCAGATCCTTGCGCGGCGTGCCATTCTCACAGACGACGAGCTCGATCTGTCCTTGGGAGCGACTGAGTCCGCCGAGCACCGGCCTACGGGCGCCTCGCCACCTCGGTGATGGAGGCAGCGCTCGCCGAGTGAACCCTGGATACTCCGCCGTGAAGGCAAGGAGCACATGGAATCCTTCGACTTGGTCGTGATCGGGAGCGGGCCGGCGGGGCAGCGTGCCGCGGTTCAGGCTGCCAAGCTCGGCAAGAAGGTGGCGATCATCGAGCGCCGCCATGCCATGGGAGGGGTGTGCATCAACACGGGCACGATTCCCAGCAAGACGATCCGCGAGGCGGTGCTCGATCTTTCGGGTGAGCGTCAGCGTCGGCTCTACGGCGAGGACTTCGCGCCCCGGCGCCGTCCGAATGCGCAGGATCTGTTGGCCCGCGCCATTCAAGTGATGAATGCCGAGCGCGATGTCATTCGCCAGCAGCTCCAGCGCAATGGGATCCGCATGATCGAGGGGGACGGGCGTTTCGTTGCGACCCACACGCTCGCCGTTCTGGACGGGGACGAGCTCACCACGGTCCAGGCGACGAATATCGCGATCGCCGTCGGGACCGTGCCGGGTCTGCCGAGCGGTATCGTCGTCGATCACCGCGTCGTGCTCACGAGTGACGACATCCTCTCGCTCCAGTACCTGCCCCGGCAGATGCTGGTCGTGGGCGCAGGCATCATTGGCCTGGAGTACGGCAGCATGCTCGCGGCGCTGGGCGTGGATGTGACATTGGTCGACATGCGGACCCAACTGCTCGACATGGTGGATCGGGAGCTCGTCGATGCATTCTGCTATCACGTGCGTGAGATGGGATTGACGCTGCGATTGGGCGAGCAGGTCGAGCGCATCGAGACGGGCTCGAACGGCCAAGCCGTCGTCACGATGAAAAGCGGCAAGCGAACCGTTGCCGAGATGGTATTGGTCTCGGCGGGCCGCCAGGGCGCAACGGCAGGGCTCTCGCTCGAGTTGGCAGGCCTCGAGGCGGATGAGCGCGGGCGCATCGTGGTCGATGAGCACTACCAGACCAAAGTGCCGCACATCTACGCGGTGGGCGATGTCGTTGGATTTCCCGCACTCGCCTCGACCAGCGCCGAACAAGGCCGGCACGCCGCGTGTCACATGTTCGGGATCGAGACGCGCACGATTCCCACCCTGTATCCATTCGGGATCTACGCCATCCCCGAGATCAGCTGGGTCGGCGCGCATGAGTCCGAGCTCACGGTCAAGGGGGTCCCCTTTGAGACCGGGGTTGCACGCTATCGTGAGATCGCGCGCGGCCAGATCCTTGGCGACGACCATGGCATGCTCAAGCTGATCTTCCACATCGAGACCCGAAAAGTCCTGGGCGTGTGGTGCATGGGCACGGGTGCGACGGAACTGGTCCACATCGGCCAGGCGGTGATGGCGCTCGATGGTGCGCTCGATTACTTCCTGAATACCGTCTTCAACTACCCGACCCTCGCCGAGTGCTACAAGGTGGCGGCACTTGATGGGTTCAACAAGTTGCGCGATCTGGGTGCTGCCACGATCGTTCATCCTGACGCGCGCGCGAGTGCGACCGCGGCTGCGCAAGGCCCGCCGCTGCGCTAGAGTCCCCCATACTCGCTCCTGATCATCCGCCCGGTCTGCCCGCCGGCCACTGTCGCCTTCGAGGAGTCCCTCCATGTCCGAGTTCCGCACCGAGAAGGATAGTCTCGGCGAGATGCAGGTGCCGGCGTCCGCCCTGTACGGCCCGCAAACGCAGCGCGCGGTCGAGAACTTCCCCATCAGTGGACAGCCGCTGCCGCCCGCATTCATTCACACCCTTGGGCTCATCAAGTCCGCAGCAGCGCGGGTGAACAAGGATCTGGGCACGGTCCCCGCAGAGATCGCGGATGCGATCCAGAAAGCGGCCAACGAGGTGGCGGAGGGGCGCTGGGATGCTCAGTTCCCGATCGATGTGTTCCAGACCGGCAGTGGCACATCCTCGAACATGAACGCCAACGAAGTGATCGCGCGACTGGCGAGTCAACAGTCGGGCCTACGAGTGCACCCGAACGATCATGTGAACTTCGGTCAGAGCAGCAATGATGTGATCCCGACCGCGCTGCATGTGGCTGCGGTCGTGCGGATCGAACGCGATCTGTTGCCCGCCCTCGCCGAACTGTGGAAGGTGCTGGACGGCAAGTCGCGGGAGTTCCATGAGGTCATCAAGACCGGGCGAACGCATCTCATGGATGCCACACCCATCCGGCTGGGTCAGGAGTTCGGCGGGTATGCCTCGCAGGTGTTGCACGGCATCGCGCGTGTGAAGGCGACGCTGCCGGACCTGCGCGAGCTCGCGATCGGCGGCACGGCGGTGGGAACCGGCCTGAACACGCACCCGGAGTTCGGTCGCCGCATGGCAGCCGAACTGGGCAAGCTGGCAGGGACGCAGTTCTGCGAGGCCCCCAACCACTTCGAGGCCCAGGGAGCCCAGGATGGTGCGTGCTGGGCCAGCGGCGCGCTCAACTCGGTGGCGGCAAGCCTCATGAAGATCGCGAATGATGTGCGGCTCATGAACTCGGGACCGCGCTGCGGATTGGGGGAAGTGACGCTGCCCGCGATCCAGCCGGGTTCGAGCATCATGCCGGGCAAGGTGAATCCGGTGATCTGCGAGGCGGTCACCATGGTGGGAGCACAGGTCATGGGCAACCATGTCGCGATCACGGTCGGGGCGCAGTGGGGCCAACTCGATCTCAATGTCATGTTGCCGTTGATCGCGCGCAATCTGCTGGAGAGCATCCAGTTGCTCGCGAACGCCGCGCGCGTGTTCGCGAATAAGGCGCTCAAGGACCTCACCGCCAACGAGGCGACCTGTCGCGACTACATCGAGATCTCGCCCAGCATGGCAACGGCCCTCAATCCGCTGATCGGCTATGACAAGGCGGCCGAAATCGCCAAGCGCTCGTTCCAGGAGCGCCGCCCGGTGCGTGAGTTGGCGCGCGAGATGACCACGCTGACGCCCGCCGAGATCGATACGGCGCTCGATCCCGCGCGCCAGACGCAGCCGGGGCTCGATCTGGGTGGCGGAGCTGGGGGCTGAAGTGACTTCCTACGCTCAGGCGCATGGCGTTCCCGATCACGCCGCGCTGCTGGAGCGTTTCGCTGCGGCGCGCGCGCGTGTGGCGGGCGCCGCACATCGCACCCCGGTCGTGCGATCGCGCATGCTGGATGACCGTCTCTCGGCGCAAGTCCATCTCAAGTGCGAGAACCTGCAGCGCATGGGGGCATTCAAGTTCCGGGGCGCCTGGAACCTGGTGTCCCAGCTCGCAGAGGTCGAGCGCGCTCGCGGGGTGGTGACATATTCCTCGGGCAATCACGCGCAGGCTGTGGCGTTGGTGGCGCGCACGCTGGGCATTCCCGCGGTGATCGTGATGCCCAGCACCGCGCCCGCGCCGAAGCTGGCCGCGACGCGGGGCTATGGCGCTGAAGTGCTCCTGCACGACCAACTCGGCGTGACTCGTGAGGCCCTCGCCGAGCAAGTTGCGCTCGAGCGTGGCATGACGCTCGTGCCGCCCTTCGATCATCCCGACATTGTGGTGGGTCAGGCAACGGCCGCCGCCGAACTGTTCGAGGAGACGGGGCCACTCGAGATGTTGTTGGTCCCGGTCGGAGGCGGTGGTCTGCTGTCGGGTTGCGCGCTCGCAGCCGCGGCGATGCAGCCGGGCTGTCGGGTGGTGGGAGTCGAACCGGCGGGCGGAGATGACGCGATGCGGAGTTTTCGCAGCGGCCGGCTCCAGGCGATCGAGCACGCCGACACCATTGCCGATGGGGCGCGGACACTGTCGATGAGCCCGCTCACCTTTGCGCTCGCCCAGCGCTATGTGCACGACATCGTGAGCGTGCCGGACGCGTCCCTGATCGACGCCATGCGGTTCGTCTGGGAGCGACTCAAGTTGGTGGTGGAGCCCACCGGCGTGCTCGGTCTGGCGGCGGCGATGTCCGGCGCGGTCCCCGTACGCGCAACCCGCGTGGGCGTGGTCATTTCGGGGGGGAATGTGGATCTCGGCCGCGCCTGCGAGTGGTTCGCCGACCGCGCTGGCGCGCGCGACTGACCTGGCAGTATCAAGTCAGGCCTTGTGCCCCCGATACTGACTCGGACGGGCTCATCCAACCTGTGCTCGTCCCCCGACCTGCACCGCACCCAGGCTAACTCCCTCGGAAGAGGACGCCTTCGCATGCCGCGCGAGTTCGCGCAGGTCACTGTTCCACCCATCGGACCCGAATGTTCCGATGGAGATCACGCGCGCGCGCCCAATCGGATCCATGGGGCGGGCTTGAGCGTGCTCACTTGCGGCGCGGCGATCACGCTCATCGTGGTACTGGGCATCGTGCGATCATTGCAGCGTCCGGAATGGATGTCGCCGGTCCTGTTCGTGGGTCTGCTCGGTTTCCTCCCAGCACTCGTGCTCGCGCTGCGGCAACGCGGATCCGACCAGGAGCCGGCGGACATGCTCCGACGCGCCGTGGGGTGTCTGCCGGGCATGGTGCTGCTCCTGGATCGCAAGGGCCGGATCGAGTGGGCAAGTGA
>JANLOU010000052.1:0-6073 GCA_031366735.1 Candidatus Eiseniibacteriota bacterium | reverse complement strand
CGCGCGAGAAGTACGGCTTCGCCGGCGCCGTGCAACACGGCGCCTCGACGCTGCCGAGCGAACTGTTCAGCGAGTTCCCCAAGCGTGGCGCCTGCGAGGTGCACCTGGCGACGGAGTTCCAGAACATGGTGCTCGACCACCCTGCGCTGCCCGCGGAGCTCAAGGCCACCATGTACGAGCAGTTGCGCGTGAGCGAGGCCGGCGAGCGCAAGGCCAGTGACACCGACGAGCAGTTCTTCTACAAGGTGCGCAAGAAGGCGTTGGGCCAGTTCAAGCGGGAACTCTGGGGCATGCCGGCGGCCGCGCGCGCGGCGATCGGCAAGTCGCTCGAGGAGCGCTTCGTCTTCCTGCTCGAGAGCCTCCAGGTGCAGAACACGCGCGCCATGGCCGAGCAATATGCACCGTTCGTGGCCTCGGCGTTCCCCGTGTTCGGCGACGCGGTGGGCGCGGGTAGAGGGCACGAAGATGTCACTGGGCTGTCGGACTGAGCGCGGGGGACCGCATGAAACGAGCGATCACGCTGTCGCAGTTCGTGCTGCAGACGGAACGCGAGCACCCCGAAGCCAGTGGGCAGTTCACCAGCGTGCTGCTGGACATCGCGCTGGCCGCCAAGATGATCAACAAGGCGGTGATCCGCGCCGGGCTCGAGGATGTGACGGGCGCGACCGGGGCCACGAATGTGCAGGGCGAGAAGGTGCAGAAGCTGGATGTCTACGCGCACGAGACCATCATGTCGGTGCTTGGTTCCACCGGACAGTTGGCGGTGGTGGCCTCCGAGGAGGATGAGGGGATCGTGCCGGTGCCGGACGGCGCGCCGATCGGCAAGTATGTGGTGAACTTCGATCCGCTCGATGGCTCCTCGAACATCGATGCCAATGTGAACATCGGCACCATCTTCAGCATCCTGCCGCGCATCACGCGCAAGGGCCATGGCACGCTCGAGGATTGTCTTCAAGCGGGCCGGCGCCAGTTGTGCGCGGGCTATGTGCTGTATGGCTCCAGCACGATGCTGGTCTACACCACGGGGGACGGCGTGCACGGGTTCACCTACGAACCCAGCATCGGCGAGTTCCTGCTCTCGCACAATCACATCAGGACCCCGCAACGCGGCCACATCTACAGCGTGAATGAGGGCAACTATCGGCAGTGGCCCGAAGGCATGAAGCGCTATGTCGATTGGCTGAAGATGGAGGACAAGGACACTTCGCGCCCGTACAGCGGACGCTATGTGGGCTCGCTCGTGGCCGACTTCCATCGCAACCTGCTGTACGGCGGAATCTATATGTACCCCGGCGACGGCAAGAACCCCAATGGCAAGCTGCGTCTGCTCTACGAGGGCGCGCCGTTGGCGTTCGTGGCCGAGCATGCCGGCGGCGCGGCCAGCGACGGGACACGACGCATCATGGATATCGCACCCAGTTCGCTGCACCAGCGAACGCCCCTGTTCATCGGCAGCCCGGACGATGTGAAGGAGTGCGAGGCGTTCCTTGCGGGCAAGCACGAGGGCTTGACGGCCGAACGCCGGGGCTGATCAGTCGCCGCGCGGCCACAGCGACGCCACGCGCCAGCGGATCTCGTCACGCACCTCGCGGAACGCCTCGAGCGCCTGTTCGGGCGGGGCGAGCGAGGGATCCGGCAGCGGCCAATGCACCAGTCGCACCTCGGTGCGCAACACCGGACACACCTCCTCGGCCTCACCGCACAAGGTGACCACGGTGTCCGCGTCCTGCCACGACAGCTCGTCGATGTGCTGCGAACGCTGCGCGGAGAGATCGATGCCCAGCTCCTGCATGACCGTGATCGCGTGCGCATGCACAGCGCGCGGCTCGGTGCCGCCGCTCATCACCACCACGCCCGCGGGAGCCATGTCGCGCGCGAACCCTTCGGCGATCTGGCTGCGTGCGGAGTTGTGGACGCACAGGAACAGCACCTTGCGAGGCGGCAGCGTGATGAATGCGGCGGGACGGACATTCTCGCTCATGGCACCTATCGTTTGAGGACAACGCTCTTGTACACCCGTGCGGCAGCAGCGCCGCCCAGGAGCGGGCCAACCCAGTAGATCCAGTGCGAACCCCAGGTGCCCGACACGAGCGCGGCGCCGAAGGCGCGCGCAGGATTCAGGGCGGCGCCCGTGATAGGCCCGCCCACGAGGACACACATGAGCACGCACAGTCCGATTCCCAGCCCGCCGATGCGCGGCGCGCGTTCATCCACCGCCGTGCCCCACACCGAGGTGACCAGCAGGAATGTGAGCACGAACTCGAGCAGGAGCGCCTGCGAGACGCCCACTCCCGGCGCCACCGTGGTCGCGCCATAGTGCACGAGATCGCCCGCTTCGCCCGGCATGACCGCGCGCAGGACACAACTGGCGACCACAGCGCCGAGGATCTGCGAGATCCAGTAGGTGATCGCCGAAGTCATGGACTGCCGACCCGTGACCACGAAACCCAGCGTGACCGCGGGGTTGAAGTGCCCGCCCGAAGTGGAGCCGAGCGCAGAGACCATGACCGCGATGGCGAGGCCATATGCCATGGCAATCCCCAATAAGCCAGGTTGCCCGCCCGTGAGCTGATTGACGACGATGGCCCCCTGCCCGATGAAGCACAGGGTGAAGGTGCCGAGGAACTCGGCCCAGTAGGACTTGGGTCCCTGATCCAACTTACCTCCGGCGATCCGGCGACACGACCCCAGCGAGCGCAGTCACCCGCACGCTAGCTGGAGGCGCGAGGAGCGTCAATCGCAGGAGGCCTCGCGTCGCAGCGAGCGTGTGCAGGCATTCGCGGCGATCAAGTGCGCGCCGGCTCCCGCAAAGGCCCCGCCATCAACTTCTCCAGCGAGGCGATGTCGAGCGGCTTGACCATATGCAGGTCGAAACCCGCCTCTTCCGATTGGCGCCGGTCCTGGTCCTGCCCCCAGCCCGTGACGGCCACCAGGAGGATCGAGCGCCCCCAGGGCTGCTCTCGCAACTTCCGGGCGACCGCATGGCCGTCCATCGTGGGCAAGCCGATGTCGAGCAACATCACATCAGGCCGGAACTCGTCGGCAGCCTGGACCGCTTCTGCGCCGTCGTAGGCTGTGCGCGTGTGATTGCCCATGTGCTGCAGGATCAGCGCCAGGCTACTGGCCGCATCCTCGTTGTCATCCACCACAAGGACGCGCCGCGTACCGGAAGCAGCGGGCTTCTGGCGATCGCTCTGAGGCTGCGCAACCGCCGTCTTCGGTCCCACGGCGAGCGGCAACCGGACGATGAACTTGCTGCCATGGCCAGCACCATCACTATGTGCCTCGATGCTCCCGCCGTGCATCTGGACCTGGGAGCGCGCCAGATTCAAGCCAATGCCCAAGCCCCCCCGCGACCGCGTCAGGGACACCTCCGCCTGGGTGAACAAGTCGAATATCCTGGGCAGGATGTCAGCGGGAATGCCGATGCCCGCGTCGCGGACCACCACGACCACATCACCGCCCTCCTCCTGCGCCGAAACCCAGATCCGGCCCCCCGGTGCCATATATTTGGCGGCGTTGTTCAACAAGTTCGAGAACACCTGCGCGAGCCGGCCCGAATCGGCATGCAGCGGCATCGACTCGGATGGCAGGGCGATGCTCAGTTCATGCCCGAACTGCACGATGAAGGGCCGGGTGGCTTCGACCGCGCTCTGGATCACCGTTGCGAGCTCGACCCGTGTCTTGTGTAGCACCATTTTGTTATTGGTGATTCGGGACACATCCATCAGGTCGTCCACGAGTCGCACGATCTGCACGACCTGCCGCTCCATCATCGCGCGGGTTTCTTCCAGCGTGACGCCATCGTCCATACCGGGCCGCAGCAGGTGGAGCGCGCTTCGGATCGGAGCCAGCGGATTGCGCAGTTCATGCGCCAGCGTGGCCAGGAACTCGTCCTTGCGGTGGTCGGCCTCCAACAAGGCTTCCTCCGCCCGCTTTCGCTCGGTGATGTCCACCAGGATGTTGACCGCGCCGATCGGGTCGCCGACTGCGTCGCGGAACGGGCTGGCGTGGGCCAATACGGTACGGCGCTCTCCGTCCGGACGCTCGATGACGATCTCACATCCGTGAAATTCCCGATTCTCCCGCATCGCCAATGCCATCCAGCACTCGTCGTGATGGATGAGCACTCCGTCGGAGGAGAAGAGTCGGAACGATCCGCAGAAGCGGTCCGACGCGTCGTTGAGTCGGGGCTCGCGCCCCCAGAGCTCCACCGCATGCTGATTGTAGTAAGTGATGAGCCCGTCCACATCGCAGGTATAGGCCGCGGCGGGTAGCACATCCAACAAGCGCCGGAACTTCGAATCGTTCCCATCCACGGCGGCTGGAGGCTGCAACGGGCGGTTGACTGCTTCCACAATCCCCTCCTCAGTGGTCGCCGGGGTTGGGAGAGCGCCCATCCCGAAGTGCCCGATGCATGGGCCATGGCATCGATCAGCACTCGGCTCGTGAACGAGACTAGGCAGAGTCGGGCGCTGGAACAAGCACAGTGTTGCAGCCTGCGCCGGGGCGCCCTCCCGGCGACGGTGGAACGCCGACCTTCGTGCTGCGGTGAGCCGCGCTTAGTGATTGTGCCTGAATCATATAGAGGCCAGTTGCCGAAAACACGGAGCCTCCGGCTCGCTTCAGCCCCCCACGCCCTGCCGCCGCAACAACTCCTCCATCAACTTCGCATTTCCCGCCGCCTGCCCCGCGTGGCAGTTATTGAAGAACAGGTAAGTCTGCTTCGCCTGCTGCGCCAGCGCGTTGATCCGTTGCACCCATTCGTCCAACTGAGGCCGCGAATAATCATAGTCGTACCGATCGCCGCCGCCACGCCCCCACCATGTCTGCGCATTGCGGCCATGGAAGCGCACATAGCCGACATCCGTGGTCAGGTGCGTCACCGGGGGCACCAGACCGGGCAGCGCAGGCTCGTCCACGGCGCAGTAACCAAGCTTGCGCTCGCGCAACCAGTCCGGCAGCTTGGGATGCATCCACGAGGCGTGGCGGAACTCCACCCACAGCGGCTCCCCTTCCAATCGCTCGCGGATCACCTCCAGATGGCGCTTGTTCTCCTCGCTCTTGTGGAACCCCCATGGGAACTGCGCCAGCAGGCCATGGTACTTGCCCGCGTCCTTGAGCGGTTGCACCACGGCGAGGAACTCGCGGTACAGTTCGGGACCCGCGCTGCGCTCGTGCGTCATGGCCTGATTGAGCTTGACGATGAATCGGAACCCGTCGGGTGTCTTGGCTTCCATCTGCGCCAGCACGCGCGGATTCGGGATGCGGTAGTAGGTGCTGTTGACCTCCACCGCGGCGAACTGTTGCGCGTAGTAGCGCAGGAACTCGCTGCTCTTGGTGCCGGGCGGATAGAACGGGCCCACCCAGTCGGCGAATGAATAACCCGAGGTGCCCACGAACACGCGCTGCTCGGCGCTCATCGGGCGTTGCGCTCGCGCCGATGGGTGAGCGACCCGGCGGGCACCACCGAGGCCTCGCCCAACTTGTCGCGCACCTTGTCGAGCGCCTCCTGGAGCGCCTTCGCCCGGGTATCTGTCTCGAACAGCCCCAGTTGTTCGCCCTCGGGGGTTCTCTCGAGCGCACTCGCGCTCACGCCTAACAACCGTTGCGGCGATCCATTCCAGTTCGCGCGCCACAGCGCGCGCGCGGCTTCGTATATGCGCATGTGATCGTCCACCGCGACCGGCATCGCCTTCTGCCGGGTGACGGTGTGGAAGCGATGGTCGCGCAGCTTCACCGTGATGGTACGTGCCGCAAAACCATCGCCACGCAGTCGCCGCGCCACCTGGTCCGATAAGCGAAGCAGCGTGCCTTCCAGGTACTCGGCATCGCGGCAGTCTTCGGGCAGCGTGATTTCGTGCCCCATCGATCTGGGGTCGACGCCCAGATGATACGGCGTCACGGGCGTCTGGTCCTGACCCCACGCCGCTGCGCGCAGTTGCGGTCCGATCATGCCGAAGTGCTGCTTGAGCAATGGCTCGGGTGCGCGCGCAAGGTCGCCCACGGTGGCGAGTCCCAATTGCTTGAGGTGGACCGAGAGCTTGGGGCCCACTCCCCAGAGCTCCTGCAC
>JANLOU010000629.1:0-9908 GCA_031366735.1 Candidatus Eiseniibacteriota bacterium | reverse complement strand
ACTGTCTCCTGTACAGCCGCATGGAGACGGGGCTCGTGTCGAATCAGGACTACTACGACGAGGATGTGAACGTCTATCTGGCGCACCTGCTGCATTCGTTCATCAATCCCGAGTATGTGGAGCAATCCAAGAAGTTCCTCTCCAAGTATGACACCGATGTCTTCCGGCGGCTGTCCACTTCGACCGACGCGCGGCTCAAGTACCAGATCTATAAGACCAATGCCGATTTCCTGCTGGTCTCGATCGGGATCTTCGATCATCCGATCATCTCGGGCACCACCCGTTCGCGGCTCCAGCCGAGCGAAGAGGCCTACATCGGCCGCGGCAAGACCTATTACCACTTCGCCTACACCTACTCGCAGCAGATGCACCGCAAGAACGAGGGCGTGTCCGAAGTGCTCGAGAAGCTCTCGACGGGCTTTGAGAAATACCTGCGCATCCTGTCGCACATGCGGGGTGAGTACCTCGACCTGATGAAGCGGTTCTCACAGGGCGAGGTCTACCACTTGGAACGCAGCATCGACGAGCATTCGCAGAAGGAGTTGCTGCGCGTGAAGCAGGACGAGCTGCTCGAGCTGTACACCCAATGGCGCGATCAGCCGAGTCGCGCGGCCGAGGAGGATCTGGAGCGCGTGGTCGGCGAGATCCGTCAGCTCAACCCGGCATTCCAGTTCCAACTGCCCAAGCACTGACGCAACGCTTGGCGTCGCGCTGAGCCTTCGCGATCAGGCGCAGCCCTCGGCGGACTCCAACCAACGCCGGGGCAGGTCGACCTCACGCGCGCGTGCGGCCTCGCTCTGGGCGAACTCGAACCAGCGGCCGAGAGTGGCCCACACCACATCGAGCTCGCCCGAGCGCGGATCCACTCTGGCGCCGTAGACGGGATGTCCCCAGTGCGGCGACGCCAATCCCGGCGCGGTGCGCGTCAGCAGACAGGCGTTCCAGCGGCGCGCGCGTTCGCGGATCTGCTCGGGCGAATCCTGATGGTCGTACGCCACCACCAGTGAGTGGGGCGACGCCAACGCCCACAGGCTCAACTCGCCATCCCCGAAGTACCGCAGTTCGCCCACATCGAGCGAAGCTGCAACGGCCATGCGAGGGAGCAGCGTCTGGCGAAGTCGCTCGAAGAATGTCCGCGACCAGCGCACCTCGGTGGGATCCGCCGCGCCGGTGGAGCCCCCCTGCGACGGCGTGAGCTCGGCGTACAAGCGGCGCCGGGCCGTCTGCTGGATCATCGAGCGCAGCACGGAGTTGCCCCGATGGGTCCCGATGGAACGCATTTTCTCCTCCTCACGGGAAGGGTGGACTCTGCGAAACGGGAGCCGGGAAACGCCCGGGTTCAGCGGACTTCGTAGTTCGGCGCCTCTTTGGTGATGCGCACATCGTGCGGATGACTTTCGCGCAGGCCCGCCGAGCTGATGCGGGCGAAACGCGTCAGGGTGCGAAGCTCCTCGATATCACGCACGCCGCAATAGCCCATGCCGGCACGCAGGCCACCCAGCATCTGGAACACGCTCGAGGCGAGCGGGCCCTTGAATGGGACACGGCCTTCGATTCCCTCGGGCACCAACTTGGACAGCTCGTCGGTGTTCTCCTGGAAGTACCGCTCGCGGCTGCCCTTGGCGGCCGCCATCGCCGAGAGCGAACCCATGCCGCGGTACACTTTGTACTGGCGGCCCTCGAGCAGCACGGTCTCGCCGGGCGCTTCTTCGGTGCCCGCGAACAATCCGCCGATCATGACCGAGTGCGCGCCGGCGGCAAGCGCCTTGACGATGTCGCCCGAATACTTGATGCCGCCATCGGCGATGATCGGCACATCGGTGCCCTCCAGCGCGCGGGCCGCTTCGAGCACCGCGGTGATCTGCGCCATGCCGGCGCCCGTCACCACGCGCGTGGTGCAGATCGCGCCCGGCCCCATACCCACCTTGACCGCGTCGGCGCCGGCGTCCGCCACGGCGCGAGCGCCCTCGCCCGTGCCGACATTGCCCACCACCAGATCGGCGGCCGTACCCACTGCATTGCGCAGCGTGCGCGTGGCCTCGACCACACCGATCGAATGTCCGTGCGCGCTGTCGATCACCAGTGCATCGACGCCGACCTTGACCAGTTCGACGGCGCGCTCGAGGAAGTCGCCCGCCGCGCCCACGGCAGCGGCCACGCGCAGGCGTCCCAGTTCGTCCTTGCAGGCATCCGGGTGCTTGATGCGCTTTTCGATGTCCTTGACGGTAATCAATCCGCTCAGTCGCCCTTCGCCATCCACGACGGGGAGTTTCTCGATGCGGTGGTGCGCGAGGATGTCGCGCGCCTGCACCAAGGTGGTCCCGACCGGCGCCGTGATGAGCGAATCCTTGGTCATCACATCGGAAACGCGTTTGCTGTGATCGTCCTCGAACCGCAGGTCGCGATTGGTGAGGATCCCCACGAGCTTGCCCTCGGAGGTGATGGGCACGCCCGAGATGTGGAAGCGCGCCATGATGCTGCGGGCTTCGGCCAGTGTGGCCGAGGGCGGCAGGGTCACCGGGTCCACGATCATTCCGCTCTCGGAGCGCTTCACCCGGTCCACCTGGGCGCGCTGCTCCTCGATGGAGAGGTTCTTGTGGATCACTCCGATGCCGCCCTCGCGGGCGAGCGCGATCGCCAATGCGGACTCCGTCACGGTGTCCATGGCGGCGCTGACGATGGGGATGTTGATGGGGATGTGGCGCGAGAAGCGCGAGCGCGTCTGCACATCGCGCGGGTGCACGGCCGAATAGCGCGGCACCAGCAGCACATCGTCGAAGGTCAGGGCCTCGGGCCCCACCTTGTCCGTCCAGATGACCCGGTCGTGCACGAGAGCGTCCTCCTGAAAGCGCAAAGCCGCAGCGTGGGAATCACTGCGGCTTCGAGGTCGCTAGGGCTTCTTGTTCCCTTGGGGCTTCTTGGGCTTCTTGAACTCGTAGTAGTAGTGGGCACCGAATCGCAGCTCGGCCGCATGGACTGAACCGTTGAAGCCCGATGGGAACTGATCATCGCGCTTGGCGAAGGCGCCCTGATAGGCCGCGGTCCATTCCAGCGAGGTGTTGGGCAGCCCCTTGAGGAAGCGTTCAACCCCGAACTCGGCGTTCGCCCCCAGATAGGTGCCCTGATGGAGCTTGAAGGTGACCGGGTCCTTGATGACCTTGCGCCTGTTCTGCACCACCACCCGGTAAAGCGCGGGACCCGCGCCGAAATGGTACTTCCACGCGCCCTTGCCGCCTGTGAACTGCAACTGGCCCGAGGCGCCGACGATCTGGGTGAGGAAGTGGTCCTTGGTGCGATCGGCCGGGAAGTTGCTGTCGGTGAAGGGCACCGGGGCGTCCACCTTGTAGGCGGACCAAGTGAAATACGGGCTCACCTGCCAGCGCAGGCCCTTATTGATGACATAGCGGAAGTGCCCGGAGAACGACATGCGAGGGAGCGCGCCCTGCGAGTAGTCCTTCTCGGCCAGGAACGAGGTGACGCCGACCTGCCCGCCGACGGAACCACGCCCCGGCAGCGCACCCGTGGTGGGTGCAGGAGGGGCGACTGGCGCGGGGGCCGCAACGATGGTCGTGGCAGCGGAATCAGCCTGCTGGGCGGAGCTCGCCGAGGCGGTCGAAAGCAGCAGGAGTACCGCGACGCTCGCCAGGCGAATGCGAGAGTTCATGCGTTGGAAGCTCCTCATTCCGCGTGGAACAGGTGGGCCCGGTACGGTAGGCGCGGCACTATAGGGAGGGCTCTCGGGGGTGTCAAGAATGGCCACGCGAATGGCCCGGGTCGTCGAAACGGCGTCGCGCGCGTCGCGACCGCCTCCCCCACTCGGAGCGCAATCCATTGCAAGAACGGACGCTGTCTGCGGGCACCGAGCTTGCGGGCTCAGGGCGGGGGCCGCTCGAGCGGGATCCCACCCCACACTCCCCACCCATCGCCTCACCCCGATCCCACCTCAAGCCACAATCCAGTCGACGCAACCCCGGGGTCGGCAGCCAACCGACCCCCGTCCCACTCGAGCGGCCACGGAATCAACGGGTTGCGCCATCGGTCCGACCCGACCACTCGTTGACACTCCGCTCACGCGGCCCTTAGACTCCCGCCCTCATTTTGCGTCTGCACGCCGGAAGGTTCCTACCGCTTCTCGGCGCTCGATCGTTTGGGGGAACACATGACCCGCTCGGACCAGTGGAAGCTGGCCGGGGTGCTGATCGTGACGGCTCTGTCCGTCTGGCAGCTCATCCCGTCCTATCGCTACTACACGATGACGCCTGCCCAACGCGAGGCGATGCCTCCCAAGGAGCTCACCTCGCTCCGCAAGCAGGCACTTCACCTTGGACTCGACCTGCAGGGTGGCCTGCAGTTGCTGCTCGAGGTCGACAAGTCACGCCTGAGCCCAGCCGAGTCCAAGGACGCGACGGACCGCGCGATGGAGATCATCCGCAACCGTGTCGATCAGTTCGGCGTGGCGGAGCCCTTGATCCAGCGTGAGGGCGAGGACCGCATCGCGGTGCAGTTGCCGGGGCTGACCGATCGCGCCCGCGCGATCGAGTTGATCGGCAAGACCGCGTTGCTCGAGTTCAAGCTCGAGCGCACTCCCGAGGAGCAGGCCGCGCTGTACCAGCGCCTCGACGCCTACCTCGCCGCCCGTGGCGCGGGTGCGGGGATGGACTCGCTCCTGAGCCGCAACCCGTTGACGGGCCACATGGTCGACTTCGGGTTCGTGCGCAAGGAGGATGTCGCCACCGTGGACCGGTTGCTGGCCACGGCGGGCATCGACTCCATCATCCCGGCCGACTCCGAGATCCGCTGGGGCAGCGACGACATCACCGCCAAGGGACTCGAAGGCCGCATGCTGCATGTGCTCAAGCGGGAGTCCGAGATGCAGGGCGGTTCGATCGCCACGGCGCAGGCCAATGTGGGCGTCGACGCTTCCAACCCCGGCGCCTGGGGCGTGAACATCACCATGACGCCCAAGGGTCGCTCCGATTTCGCCCGTGTGACCGGCGCGAATGTCGGCCGCCAGCTCGCGATCGTCCTCGACGGCGTGGTCAGCTCAGCGCCGCGCATCGACGAACGCATCCCCGGCGGCAGCGCGGTGATCCGCGGCAACTTCGATATGAACACCTCGCGTGACCTGTCCATCGTGCTGCGCGCTGGCGCGCTGCCGGCCCCGGTCAAGATCCTCGAGGAGCGCACGGTCGGACCCTCGCTCGGGGGCGACTCGATCCAGCAGGGCGTCACGGCCGGCCTGATCGGAACCGTGATGGTGGTGGCGTTCATGGCGATCTACTACCAGCTCTCGGGCTTGATCGCGATTGCGGCGCTGTTGCTCAACATCCTCTACCTGATCGCGGCGTTCTGCTACTTCGGCGCCACCATGACGCTGCCCGGCATCGCCGGCATCGTGCTCACCATTGGTATGGCCGTCGACACGAATGTGCTGATCTTCGAGCGCATCCGCGAGGAACTCCGCGGCGGCAAGGGCGTACGCGAAGCCGTGCGCCTGGGCTACGACCGAGCGTTCCGCACCATCTTCGACGCGCACAGCACCACGCTGATCTCGGCGCTGTTCTTGTTCCAGTTCGGCACCGGCCCCATCAAGGGATTCGCCGTCACGCTGAGCATCGGGTTGCTCGCCAACCTCTTCACGGCGGTGGTGTTCACCCGCATGATCTATGACTTCTGGCTGAGCCGCTCGAAGGTCGAGCGGTTGAGCATCTGAGAGCGAGGCGGACGACATGCTTCAGTTCCTGATCGGAACCAATATCCCCTTCATGAAACACCGGCGCATCGCCTATCTGTTCTCGGGCGCGCTGGTCCTTGCCACCCTGATCGCCCTGGCCACCGTGGGGCCCAAGTACAGCGTCGACTTCACCGGCGGCACGATGCTGCAGATCCGTACCAGCCAGGTGCTTCCGGCCGACCAGGTGCGCGCTTCGGTGGAGGCTGCCGGGATCAAACCCGAACTGCAACAGATGGGCGGCGAGGCGGCGAACGAGTACCTGTTGCGCTTCCGCACCGAGGACCGAGACCCGTTCGTCAAGGTCGAGGCGGCCATCAAGGCCAGCCACCCGGGCATCACCGTGGAGCTGCGCCGGATCGAGACCGTCGGCCCCAAGGTGGGCGGTGATCTGCGCCAGAAAGCCCTGTGGGCCATCCTGACCAGCATGGGCGCCATCCTGTTGTATGTGGGGATCCGCTACGAGTTCAAGTTCGCTCTTGGCGGCATCGCCGCTTTGCTGCACGATGTCATCGTGACCGTGGGCGCACTCATGCTGACCGGGCGTGAGATCTCGCTGACCGTGGTCGCCGCACTCCTCACCATCGCCGGTTACTCCATCAACGATACGATCGTCGTCTTCGACCGCATCCGTGAACGTGCCAAGGCGCTCCGCAAGGAGACGCACGAGCGCGCCATGGACATCGCGGTCAACGAGACGCTGTCGCGCACGGTGATCACCGCATTCACGGTGTTCCTGTCATCGTTGGCCCTGTTCATCTGGGGTGGCGAGGTGCTGCGGGATTTCTCCTTCGCGATGCTCGTGGGTGTGGTGTTCGGCACCTACTCGTCCGTATTTGTCGCGAGCGCTGTAGCGCTCGACATCTGGGTCAGCCTCGACCGCAATAAAAAGGGCGGCAAGGCCGAGCGATGAAAGGCAGAAGCATGACGCAACATCTCCGGTTCCGGTTCGCGACGCTGGCCATGCTGTGCGGGCTGGCGGTATCCGTCGGCTGCTCCAAGAAGGTCACGCAGACCGACGCGGACTACACTCAGGTCGAAGGCACGCCCACGGCTTCGGCGCGGCTTGTGGTCTGGCCCGACTCGCCCACGCGTATCTTCACGCTGGACGATAACGGCACCCCCGGCACCGATGGCACGCTGGACGACGATGACTTCGTGATTGCCACCGAGGACCGGTATGTGACCGGCCCCGGCGCGGTCCAGACGACGCTGCTCGATGCGTCGCTCGCCACCGGGTTCGAGGTCTTCCGCCGCGAGGGCAATGGCGGCTTCCGTCAGTTGCGGGATTTCGTGATCAATCCCGAGCGCAAGTGGCGCGATTCACTCATCACGAGCACCTGGGAGATGTACACGCTGGATGACCCGAACCCCTCGGGCTACTCTCCGGCGACCTATGTGGCTCGCGGATTGGTCGGGGGCATCTCCTCGCAACAGTCGCCACTGTCCAATGTGGCCCGGGTCACAACGGCCTCCATGGCCGACATCCGCTTCTCCGACGGCCTGACCCCGAACGATTCGCTGTTCCGCATGACCTGGACGCCGGTCGCGGGGGCCACGGGATACTGGCTGCATGTGTTCCAGTACAGGCCTGATGCGACCACGGACGAACGCATTCGCGCGGGGTCCCCTTCACCCGTGTTCAATGGCAAAGTGCGTGACTACCTGGTGGCGTTCGTGCCGGCTCCCGCGAACTCGTACCGACTGGGTGCGGCGACCGGCGCCGAAGTGCTGATGCGCCAGACGACGATCTTCGGCCAGACCTATCAGGTGCGCATCTCGGCTGTGGATGGCGAGGGCCAGTTGATCGGCTTCAGCCATGGCGACACCGCGCTCGTGCCCGCCGAGACCACCTACCGCAAGTACGCGAAGGGCTCGTTCAACATCCTCCCGACTCGCCAGGTGCGCTGACCCCGCCTCGGCGTTCGTCCACCACCCATATGCATCCGTGAGGGGAGAGGCCCACAGGCCTCTCCCCTTCGCGTATCCTGTGGGCATGCGAAACCCGATCCCGATCCTCGTGTTCGCGCTGGTGCTCATGGCATCGGCTGCCAGTGCTGTCCCCACCCCGCCCGGTGCGCGCGAGTTCGGCATCGCGCGGCTCAAATACACCGGCGGCGGCGATTGGTACGGCAACCAGAGTTCGCTCAAGAACCTGCTCGCGGGGCTGCGTAGCCGCACCCACATCGCCATTGCCGGCGACATCGAGGCGGTGGTCGAGCCCGGTTCAGCCACGCTGTTCCAGTACCCGTTCGTGTTCGCCTCAGGTCATGGGAATATCAAATTATCCGATGCCGAAGCCGCCAACCTGCGGCGCTACCTCGACTCCGGGGGTTTCCTCTGGGTGGATGACGACTTCGGAATCGAGCCCTCGCTGCGCCGCGAGCTCAAGAAGGTCTTTCCCGACGCGCAGTTGGTGGAGCTACCCTTTCGCCACCCGGTGTTCCACCAGTTGTACGATTTCCCGGCAGGGCTGCCGAAGATCCACGAGCACGATGGCGGGCCGCCCCGCGCGTTCGGCATTGTTCGGGACGGACGACTCGCGGTACTCTTCACCTACGATTGCGACTTGGGAGACGGCCTCGAGGATGAGTCCGTCCACCACGATCCTCCGGAGAAGCGCGAGGCGGCGTTGCGGATGGCCATGAACATCGTCCAACACGCCCTCACGCACTGACCTCCACCTGACCGGGCCGCCGGAAACCCTCATGCCCACTCGCGCGCCCGTGAAATCACTCCAAGCCCAACTGAAGCCGGCCTACCGCCGCGTGCGGCTCGCGCTCGTGGCGCGGCACGCATCGCGGGCGGCGGCAGTGGCGATCGCCTTGGTCGCGCTGGGGTTGCTCGCGGGAACGCTGCTACCGGTATCGCCCGCGACCGCGTGGACGCGACTGACGCTCGTCGTGCTTGGGTCGGCCAGCGCGTTGTTCCTTGCCATGCGTGCGTTCCTTGCCGAGGCGCCGGGCTGGGACACTTGGCTCGAAGCGGTGGAGCGGCGCTTCCCCGAAGTGCGTTCGCTGCTGCGCAATGCGCTCGACTTCGAACACCATGGCGATGCGCACACCTCCGACGAACTGGCGAGTGCGGTGCGCGCCGAAGCCTCGCAGCGGCTGGCCGCGACGCCGCTCGCGCAACTCACGCCCTCACTCGCTCCTCGCCGCGCGCTGCTGTGGAGCGGCGCGGGTGCCGTGATGATCGCTGCTGCCGTGCTGCTTGCGCCGCAGGCTGCGCTGCGTTCATGGCAGACGCTGTGGTCGCCCGAGAGCGCGGCTCCTCCAGTATCGCTCACCGTGGAACCGGGCAATGTCACGGTCTCACCGGGGGCCTCGCTCGCCGTGCGCGCGAAGGTGAGCGGGAGTGCTTCGGCGCCGCGACTGCTGGGCGATGGGGCTGCGCCGGTGGCCACGCTTGAGAGCGAAGCGGCGGGCGTACGGCACTGGCGCTTCGACCTGCCCCCCGTGACACGCGCGCGCGAGTATGCGGTGCGCGTCGCACGCGCCGAGAGCCCGCGCTATCACATCGCGCTGGCAGGCGAGCCATTGCCCGTGAGTTTCCGCATCGAGTTGACCGCGCCGGCCTACGCCCGCCTGCCCGTGCAGAACGGCGCGGCCACGCGCGGCGACCTGACAGCGCTGCGCGGCTCGCGCGCCCGGATCGAGGTGACATTCGACCGCGACCTGGAATCACTCACGGCCGCCGTGGGCAGCGGTGAAGCCCGGGTCTGGCACGCGATCACGCCTCGGCGCTGGAGCGGCGAAGTGGCGATCGCCGCGGACGGCGAGTATCGGTTGGACGCCGCCAGCGCGAGCGGCCATGGGGCGCAACGCTACCGGATCACCGCGCTCAACGACGCTCCGCCTGTGGTGAGCGTGTCCGTGCCGCTCGGGGATCAGGATCTGCCCACGGGGCAGAACATTCCTTACGATGTGCTCGTCGAGGATGATCTGGGATTGTCGGAGTTACGGCTGCAGTACCACAAGGAAGCCGGCGCACCGTGGCGGGATGTGCCGCTTGCAGCGTTCCAGAGCCAGCCACGGCAGGCGCGTGTCAGCGCGCATTGGGACGCGGCGAGCCTCGCGTTGCTGCCCGGCGAAGTCGGGATGTTCCGCTTCGAAGTGTGGGACAACGACCGGGTCGCCGGCCGCAAGCGCACGCTGAGCCCGGAGTTCCGCCTGCG
>JANLOU010000627.1:0-2678 GCA_031366735.1 Candidatus Eiseniibacteriota bacterium | reverse complement strand
TGACCGAGGGGCCGGATCCCGAGCACCCCGACTCCACCGAGCAATATCGGGTCGTGGTCGCTGGCCAGCTTGAGTTCAAGGTCGTGCAAGTGGATAAAAAGCCGATGTACGCCCTGCCAGCGCAACATGTGTTCCACATGGTTCGCGGCGACGCAGCCGTTCTGCTCCCAGGTCAGATCGCCAGCCCCAACCGTTGGTATATCAGGCGCTGGCTCGAGGATGTGAGCGGGATCGCCCTACAACTCGGAACGCAAGCAGGGGGTTGCGGCGAGAGCGCCCCTGCCCTCTCCAAGGACGCAGCACCCCTCACGCCCGGTACCGGCGTGCTCGGCGTGCGCGCACTGACGAACCCCGCCTGCCCCGCGCTCGAGGTGATGTGCGATGTGCCGGGGACGGAGCCTGTGCACATCGAAGTGTTCGATGTGACCGGACGGCTGGCCAATCAACGCGAGATCGAGGTGGCCAGCCCTGGCATGCTCAAAGTGGAAGCCGGCGCTGGCGCGCGTTTGGTGCCCGGGGTGTATTGGGTCCGCCTGCGGCAGGGCAGACTGCGGCCCATCACACGAATGGTCGTGGTTGCCAAGTAGAGCACACGGAGGGCTGAGCACATGAAAAAGTCGGGCGCGAGCCAGGGCCAGTCGGCAGCGGAGCTCATCTCGAACAGGATCGCGGAACTTGGAGACTGGCGCGGGGAAACCCTGAGCCGAATGCGCAAGCTCATCAAGGAAGCGGACCCGCAAGTCGTGGAGGAGTGGAAGTGGATGGGCACTCCGGTCTGGTCGCACGACGGCATCATCTGCACGGGCGAATCGTACAAGAATGTCGTGAAGCTGACCTTCGCCAAGGGCGCGTCTGTGAAGGATCCCACTGGTCTCTTCAACTCGAGTCTGGACGGGAAGGTGCGCCGCGCAATCGACATCCGCGAAGGGGAAGAGATCAGCAAGACCGCGTTCAAGGCGCTCGTTCGCCGAGCCATCGCACTGAATAAGTCCGGCTAACGCAACACCGCCAAGTGCCGCAGCATCACTCGGCCCTCGACCGTCACGCGCGCCATGTACACGCCCGCGCTCACTGCGCTGCCGTCGCGCTTGTGCCCGCTCCATGCCAGCGTGGTCCGGCCCACCGGGAGTGGGCGCGCTTGATCGCCCCAGACTTCCCGCCCCGCCAGATCGTAGATCGCAAAATCCACCAGCGATGCGCGCGGCAGGGCGAGCATCAACTGCACGCCGCCCGCGGTGGGGTTGGGCCAGCCGCCCGAGAGGCCGACCTGTGTGGGCACCGGATTGCCGTTGGAGCCAGTGTCCGATGGGGCGCCCACGCTGTTGCCGGCGCCGAAGTTGTCGAGCCGCGCGCCATCCGCGCCGGCGAACTTGAGCCCCACCCAACCGCCGTTCTCGGCGAATGGCCATCCGGACACCGAGCCGATGCCCAGCCGCGTGGTGTTGCGGTACACCTCCACGCTGCCGTTGGCCAGCGCACGCGCGCCAAGTCGATCGCCCGCGGCCAGCGCGCCGCCGAAAATGGCGCGCGCGACCCAACCTTGCGCAGGCGCATAGGTCGACACGGACACACGATCGGCATTCGCCTCGTAACGCACCTGGATGCAACCGGTGTCCCAACTCAGGCCCTGCACCTTGAGCAACAGGTCATGTCCGGATGCATCCGGGTTGATCGAGGCCAGCGTCACATATGCTTCTTGATCGACCCCGAAGCTGGCGCCGTTCCACACCGCGGCGGCGGATGCGGTGGGCATCAACTGATCGCCCCAGAGGCTCAGGTCCTGCGTATCGCCCACCCAACTTCCGCCCAAGGCGCCATCGGGACGATCGAACGCATCGAGCACGGCCGCAGTCGGGAACCCGGGCGGTGAATCCGTGACACTCACCGCCACCGCCGCGCTCGAGGACCCACCGCGACCATCGCTCACCGTCAGCCTTGCGCGGTACTCGCCGGTCGCGCTGTAGCGATGGCTCACGGCTGCGCCCGTGCCCGTGGCGCCATCGCCGAAGGCCCATGCATAGTCGAGCGGATCATGGTCCTGGTCGCGCGAGCCGACGCTGGAGAACTCCACGCTCAGCGGGGCCATGCCGCTGGCCGGGGTTGCCGAGGCCACGGCTAACGGCGGCGTGTTGGTGATGCCCCCGGCGCTGTTGCCGCCGCCAAAGTCGTCCAGTCGCGCCGCGCTCGCGTTGTCGATCGACACACCGATCCGGCCTCCGTTGGCCGCGAACGGCCACCCGGCCACCGAGTAGGTGGCCAGCAGCGTGGTGTTGCGCCACACCTCCACGCTCCCATCCGCGCGTGCGCGCGCGCCCAGCCGATCGCCCGGCGCAAGCGCAAGTTCGATGGGCGCCCCGTGGATCGTCCAGCCCACCGTGGGCGTGTAGGTCGACACCACGATCCGATCCGCCACGCCGTCGTAGCGCACTTCGATATGACCGCTGCTCCAAGTGGAGCCCTGCACCTTGAGCATGAGTGCGTGCTTGGTCGAGACGGGCGAGAGCGTGCTCAGCGTGATGTAGGCCTCCTGGTCGGGGCCGAAGGTGGCGGCATTCCAGATGGGCGAAGCTTCGCTCGGGCCGGGCGCAAGCTGGTTGTTGGAAATGGACACCCTTGTCGCGTTCAGCCAGTTGGCGCCGAGCGCGCCATTGCCACGATTGAAATTGTCGAGCACGGCG
>JANLOU010000611.1:0-15441 GCA_031366735.1 Candidatus Eiseniibacteriota bacterium | reverse complement strand
CTGAGCCCTGACCTGAATACCGCGGGCCAGGTCGTGACCTCTTCATGGGGTTGCGATATCGCCCGGGACGACCCGAATGTCATGTGGGTGGGGCAGTATTCGGGCGGCCAGTCGTACCTGTCGCTCGATGGGGGCGCTATTTTCGATCCCGTACCGCTGGCCGGCACCAACTACAGCTTCTACGCGCGCGATCGCGGCACCATGTTCGCCGAGGAACAGACGGGCGTCTTCAAGCTGCGCAGCACTTATACCTACACCCCGGTCAGCGCGCAGGCGATCGCGGTGACCGCGCCCAACGGCGGCGAGTCGTGGAGCGCAGGCAGCACGCAGGCGATCACCTGGGATGCCACCAACATCGGGTTGGCGCGCATCGAATGGCGTAAGAGCCCCAGCGATCCGTGGTTGTTGGTGGACCAGGTCGAGGGCTATCTGGGGACCTATGCTTGGACCGTCCCGGCTCAGGCGACGACCACCGCCGCGGTCCGAGTGCGGGATGCGTGGGATGCCAATCCGTCCGATGTGAGCAACGCCGTGTTCACGATCACGGTGTCCGGTTCGCTGGCGCTTGTCGCACCCAACGGCGGCGAGCAGTGGCAGTACGGCACCACGCATTCGATTGCCTGGAGCGCGGCGTTCGTGGATAGCATCGTGCTCGAGTATCGCGTCTCGCCCGACAGTTTGTGGCGCAACATCGCGGGGCCGTTACTCGCAACGGCCAGTCCATACGCGTGGGTCATTCCCGACGCGCCAACCGCCACGGCATCCGTGCGCGTGCGCGATAAGGTGAATGTCTTCAGTGCCGCCAGCGCTGCGCCGTTCTCGATCCTCGTGCCGCGCTTCGCCGCCGCGCCCGCCGTGCTCGACATGGGCTCGGTCGATCTCTCGCAGGGGGCAACCGGCGTGATCACTCTCACCAACAATGGCACCGCGCCGCTGGGGATCACGCTGGTGAGCAGTGACAATCCGCGTTTCACACCGAGCCGTACCAGCTTGGTGGTGGGCGCGGGGGGACAGGACACGCTGGGAGTGAACTACGCGCCGGTCAGCGCGGGCGCCGACAGCGCGCTCCTCACATTCAGTGCCGACGATCCGGCCGCACCGCATACCGTGCGCGTGCGCGCAGAGGCGGGCGCGTTCCTTGGCGTCGGCGATACCCAGCCGATTGCGTTCGCGCTCTCGCAGAACGCACCCAATCCATTCGCGGGACGCACCGTGATCCGATTCGCCGTGCCGCGTTCGGCGCCCGTCACGCTCGAAGTGTTCGATCTGAGTGGCCGCGTCGTGGCAACGCTGGTGGACCGCACGCTGGAGGCCGGCGCCTACTCGGTGCCGTTCGGTCACGGTCTCACCGGGCTCGAGGGCCAGCGCGTGGGCCGCTTGGGTTCGGGCGTGTACTTCTATCGACTGCGTGCCCCAGGCGTGAGCCTGACCAAGCGGCTGCTCGTGCTACCTTGAGGGGTATGTCGCCTCGCGTGTTGCTCCTCTTGATCATGTTGTCCGCGACCATCGTCGCGGCAGCGCCCGCTGTGGCTGCCGCACCGGACAGCGCGGCCGCTCCCTCGCAGCCCCGCCCGCGCCCTACCGCCTCGACCCCCACTTGAAGCGGCTGACCCGGTGAAGGGGCGCCGCTCCGGGGGAGTGGCCTGAATACCAAGTGGACCGCGTCGCTGCGCTATGTCGACACCGAGCTGCCGCGGCCCAGGTGGCGCGCGACCCTGAACTATCGCGTGGTCCCCCGCCTGCAGTTGGGACTGGAGTACAACCCGGTTGCCGATGAAGTCGGGCCGCTGATGACTTTATTCCTACTTACCGAGGGGGAGCGTCGTCCCGCGCTGTTCCTGGGGACGAGCTCGGACCGGATCGGCTCGCCGGCGGGGACCCAGTCGTATTATTTGACCACTGCGAAATACCTTCCGGCCCTGCATGCCTCACCCTATGTGAGCGTCAACTACTCGGAATGGGACAAGGGTTGGAACTTGCCAGTGGGCGCGAACATCGAACTCGGCCATGGCCTGTCCGTCCAACCCATGTACGACGGCAACCGCACACATCTGCTGGGTACCTATGCGACGCCACGCTACAGCGCCACGCTCATCTGGGCATGGCTCGAACGGGCGGGCGTTGCGGTCTCGGTCGGATTCTAAGCAAGGGAGCGCGCCATGCGTCGATTCACGAGCATCGTCCTGGCAGTGGGATTGGCGGTCGGGGTGATCGGCATCGATCACGCCTTCGCAGCCGCGAAGAAGGCAACCTGTCCGGTCTGCCAGGTGAACAGCGGCGAGTCCGCCGAAGAGGAAGTGACGGCGGTCCGCACGCATGAAGGCAAGGAGTACGGGTTCTGCTCCGAGAAATGCGCCAAGGCATTCTCCGTGGACCCGGCAGCGTATGTGCCGCCCAGTTTTCCCCGCTCGGCGCCGCGCTTCTCGCTGACCGATCTGGGCGGCAGCCCGGTCTCCAACGAAAGCTTGCAGGGCAAGGTCGTGCTGCTCGATTTCTGGGCGACCTGGTGCACGCCATGCCTCAAGTCCATGCCCGAGTTGCAGGCGCTGCACCGCAAGTACGCGGACCGCGGGTTCGCCGTGGTCGGGATCTCGATCGACGAGGGCGGGGCGGCCAAGGTCCGCAAGTTCGTCGCGGCGAAGAAGCTCGCTTATCCGATCGCGCTGGACGCCGGCAAGGCCCCCGCGTGGGAGGCGTTCCGGGTCAAGGCGGTGCCGGCGGCCTACCTGTTGGACCGCGAGGGTCGGATCGTCGCGCAGTGGACCGGTGCGCCGGCCAACGCGGCGCAACTCGAAGCGAAGCTCCAGGAGTTGCTGGTCACGGACTGACACCTGGTCGGGCGCGCGCGGGTCGTGCCGGGTTGACACCCTCGCGCGCACGCCACTAGTTTCGAGGTCGCATGCATCCCTTCGTTCGCATCGTCATCTCGGCCTATCTCGTGCTCGCGGTGCTCGCTGGTGTCCCGGCGGGTGCCAGCGGGACGGTGCTCTGTGTTGCCACTGACGGGCATATCGCGTTCGAGGTGGGGGATGGGCGTTGCGCCGACGAGGTGATCCCCGCAGTCCATGTGCCCGCGCAAGCGGGGCTGGTGCTCGCCCCCCTCGGGTGCGATCGCTGCATCGATCTTCCCGTTGGCAGACCTGTGTTGAGCGAGGCTCGTAACCGCAGCACGGCGGCCGGCACCGATGCCCTGATCGATGCTCCACGGCCCGCAGCGCTCCTTATCATCGAGCCACCCACACTCTCGCTGAGCGCCTCTGCGGCGCCCGAGGCAGCTTCCCACCCCGCAGCACCCCCCTCCAGAACTACGATCCTTCGTAACTGACCGCTTCCGCTTTGGAGCCGCAAGACCGTCCGGTCTGTGCGGGTATTCCATTCGAGGCCGAGTGCTTCACTCGCCCAGCGGAGGTGTGTTCTCGTGTCCCATTCGTTCCATGCCATCAGTCGACCGGCTCGCGGGTCGCTCGGAGTTCTCCCGTTGGCGCTGTGGGCGGGGTTGCTCGCCGCCCCCACGCTGGCGAATGCTCAACCTCTCTCGCTCGATTCGTGCGTCGTCCGTGCGCTGGCCAGCTACCCGGGGGTTGGCGGCGCTGATCGCGAGATCGAAGCCGCAAGAGCCAGGCTTCGTCAGGCAGGGGCATTCGATCCGCCGAGCCTGAGTTATCAGGTGGGCAAGCGCGGCACGCCGGTGAGTCGGGACGAGCACGAGACCGCGTTCCGGCTCTCGCAGGATCTGGGCGCGCCGGGCGGGCGGGGGCGAGCCAAGGATGTTGCTCGCTTGGAAGTGGCCATTGCCGAGGCCGAACGGGAGTCGTTCGTGCTCCGGTTGCGCGGGGATGTCACCCGGAACTATCGGAAGTTGCAGGCCAATGCGCTCGCGCTGAACACGCTGGAGAACCTGCATCGGACAGCGCTGGATCTGGAGCAGATGGTGAGCACCCGATTGCGGACGGGCGGCGCCCGGTACCTTGATGTCCTGCGTGCACGATCCGAACGAGTCCGCATCGAGAATGACCGGGTCGAGCTGGACCGTGCGGTGCGTGAGAATGCGCGCACGCTCAATGCGCTCATGGCGCGTGCCCCCGAGGCGCCGCTGGTGGCCTCGGACACGCTCGCGTATGTGCCGCTGGCCGATAGTCTCGACCTGGTCCTGCGCCAAGCGATGGAGTCCCGCCCACGCCTGCGGGCGACCCGCCTCAGGGCCGAGCGCGGTCGGTCGCAGATCTCGCTCGCGCGCAAAGGCTTACTCCCTTCTACCTCGGTGAGCGCAGGGCTCGACCGTGTCCCGGGCGCAGATCGTCCGGGGTTCGGGGGCGAGATCGCGATCTCGCTGCCTTTCGCGCCGTGGACCGATCGCCGCGCACGGATCACCGAGGCCCATGCGCTGCACGGCAGCGCTCAAGCGCAGCTCGAGGTGGCTGAACGCGAAGTGGATTCCGCGGTGCGCAACGCCTTTGCCTCTGCTCGCAGCGCACAGGAGCAGGTGCGGCAGTTCGACCGCGTCCTGCTGGGTGATGCGTCCGACGCGATCCGCACTGCCATCCAGAATTATCAGGCTGGCCAGATTGATGGACTCGAGTTGTTCGAGACCCTCCGAACCTTCCGCTCGATCGAGCTTGAACATATCCGGGCGCTCCTCAACTACGAGCTTGCCCTCACCGACCTTGCGGTCGCGGAGTGATTGCTGCCATGAGAACCACGCAAACCCTGTCACGATTGTTCGTCTGCCTCGCTTTGATCTGCCAGTTCGCCGCGATCGGTTGTGCAACGAAGGCCAAGCATGCCCTGGCCGAAGCCGAGGCCGAGCCCGGTCCTGCCCCAGCGGACTCGATCATCCACCTGCCCCCCGCAAGCATCACAAGTGGCGAGGTTCGTGTGGAGACGCTCCGCGAACAGCCGCTCGCGGATAGCGTCGTGGTGAGCGGGCAGGTGCAGCCCAAACCGCTCAACCTCGCGCATGTCTCCTCGCGGGTATCGGGGACGATCCAGGCCGTGCACGCTGTGATCGGGGACCATGTTCGGCGCGGCCAGGTGCTGGCGACGCTGTACAGCCCCGAGTTCTCGGCCGCAGAGGGCGACTATCTGCTGGCGCATGAAAGGGCCGAGAGTGCCGGTGGCGAGAACGGTCCATTCCAGATCGTCGCACGGTCCACTCGCCAGCGGCTCGAGTTGTTGGGCGCCAGCCCCGAGGATCTGGCCAGACTCGTGCGGACGCACGAGGCGATTCCGTATCTGCCGCTGCGCAGCCCGATCTCAGGCGTCGTGACCGAGGTGGAAGCCGGCGCAGGCCGTCAGGCCCCAGCCGGCACCGACCTGTTCGGCATCGTCGATCTGGGCGAAGTCTGGGCGGTGGTGGATGCGTACGAGCGGGACCTGGGCCGACTCAAGGTCGGTCAGTTGGCTGCGGTGAACGCCACGGCCTTTCCTGGGTTGGTCTTCCGCGGGCGGATCGTGAGTCTCGAGGGTTCGATCAAAGAGGCGACGCGAACGCTGGATGTCCGACTCGAGGTCAGCAATCCGGGACTGAAGCTGCGGCCCGGCATGTTCGTCTCCGCCCAGATCGCCACCGGCTCCACGCGCAGCGTGCTCGTGTTGGACGAAGCCGCGATCCAGACGCAGGACGGAGTGACGGTGGTGTATGTCGCCCTCACGGATTCCACTTTCCTGACGCGGCCCGTCACGGTGCGCTCGCTGGGTGGGAACCGCGCCGAGATCCTCACGGGCTTGCGCGCGGGTGAGCGGGTGGCGACGCGGGGTGGGTTCCTCCTCAAGTCGCAGGCCTCCAAGGGCCAGCTGGGCGAGGAGTGATCCCATGGACCGCCTCGTCACTTTCGCGCTTCGACAGCGCCTGCTTGTCATTCTGGCGTGCGTCGCCCTGATCGGCTTCGGGGCCCGCGCGGTCAATGATGTCCCCATCGACGCCTTCCCCGATGTCACCAATGTCCAAGTCCAGATCCTCGCCGAAGCTCCCGGCATGGCACCGGTCGAGGTCGAGCAGTTGGTGACCTACCCGGTCGAAGTGAGCATGGGCGGGCTGCCGGGGCTCACCGAGATCCGGTCGCTCTCCAAGCTCGGCCTGATGCTCACGACGGTGGTCTTCAAGGACAATGTCGATATCTACTTTGCGCGCCAACTGGTGTTCGAGCGCCTGCAGCAGGCGCGTCAGAAGCTGCCCCCCGGCGTGGATCTGGAACTGGGCCCGATCTCGACCGGGCTCGGCGAGGTCTATCAATACACATTGGAAAGCCCCAAGCGGGACGCCATGGATCTGCGCACGCTGCAGGATTGGGTCGTGCGCCCGATCCTTCGCGGCGTCCCGGGTGTGACGGATGTCAATAGCTTCGGCGGACTGGTGAAACAGTACCAAGTGCTCGTGCGCCCGGAGCAGTTGACCAGCTATCGCCTGACGCTGCGCCATGTCCTCGAAGCGCTGGCCGAGAACAACGCGAACGCCAGCGGCGGATACATCGAGCACAGCGGTGAGCAATATGTCGTGCGGGGCTTGGGGCTGGTCAAGTCGCCGGAGGATCTCGGACGGATCGTCGTGGCGCATCGCGGCAGCACCCCGATATTCATCCGCGACATCGCCGAAGTGGTGATCGGTCCCGAGCCCCGGCAGGGGTTCGTCACACGCGATGGCAAAGGCGAGGCCGTGGCCGGCATCGTGTTGATGCTCAAGGGGGCCAGCGGGCGGGATGTGGTGGGACTGGTCAAGGACAAGCTCGCCACCGTGCAGAAGGCGCTCCCCAAGGATGTCCGCGTCGTGCCGTTCTACGATCGCACCGAACTCGTCGATCGCGCGATGCACACCGTGATCGAAGCGCTGCTCGAGGGCGGCGCACTCGTGCTGGTGGTCCTCATCCTGTTCCTTGGAAACATCCGCAGTGCGTTGATCGTGACCCTCGTGCTGCCGCTCTCCGCGCTTGTTGCCTTCATCCTGCTCAACGCCTTCGGCTATTCCGCGAATCTCATGTCCCTCGGCGGACTCGCGATCGGCATCGGCATGATCGTCGATGGCGCGGTGGTGATGACCGAGAACATCTTCCGGCACCTGGCGGAGGACCAAGGGAAGCACCATATCGTCGAGATCGTCCGCGCGAGCGCGCAGGAGGTCGCGCGACCGATCATCTTCGGCATCTCGATCATCACCGTGGTGTTCCTGCCACTCTTCACGCTCGAAGGCTTCGAGGGCAAGATGTTCGCGCCGCTGGCGTTCACGATCGCGGCAGCGCTCGCAGGATCGCTCGTGCTCTCATTGACCCTGGTCCCCGTGCTGGCGACATTCATGCTCAAGGGACGGCTTTCGGAGCGGGACACATGGCTCGTTGCGCGGGCCAAGGCGCTCTACCTGCCGGCGCTGCGCTGGTGCCTCGAACGCTGGCAGGTGCCCGTGGGGCTCGCCGTGCTCGGACTGGTCGTGAGCGCGCTGATGTTCACTCGGCTGGGCCGGGAGTTCCTGCCGCCGCTCGACGAAGGCGCAATCGGGATGCAGACCTTTCGCCTTCCCAGTGTTTCGCTCACATCGTCCCGACAGATGGAGTTGGAGGTGGAGCAAGTCCTGCGGTCGTTCCCCGAAGTCACCACCGTCGTCTCCAAGACCGGGCGCGCAGATATCGCATCGGATCCGATGGGGCTCGAGGTCAGCGATGTGATCGCGAACCTGCGCCCGCACTCCGAATGGAAGACCGCCAAGACCCGCGAGGAACTGGTCGACAAAGTCCGCACACGGCTCGAGGCCATTCCGGGCATGTCCTACAGCTTCTCGCAACCCATTCAGCTGCGAGTGGACGAACTCGTCTCGGGGGTGAAGGCACAGATCGCGATCAAGATCTTCGGGGACGACCTCGGCATCCTGCGCGAGCAGGGCGAGGCAGTGGAACGCGCCATCCGCAAGGTCCCCGGCGCCGCCGATGTGAATCTCGAACGCACGGCGGGGACCGCCTATCTCGATGTCGACATCGACCGCGAGCGGATCGCCCGATACGGCATCAATGTGGCCGATGTGCAGGCCATCATCGAGACCGCGATCGGGGGGAGTCAGGCCACCGTTCTGCGCGAAGGACAGCGCAGCTTCGCGGTCGTGGTGAAGTTCCCCGAGGCCGTTCGCTCCGATCCCGCCCACTTCCAGAACCTGCTGGTCACCGCCGAGGATGGCCAGCGGGTCCCGCTCAGTCAGTTGGCCACCATCCGGGTTGTCGAGGGGCCGGCCCAGGTGAGCCGCGAGAACGGTCAGCGCCGAATCGTGATCGAGTGCAATGTGACCGGGCGGGATATGGGGTCGTTTGTCGCGGATGCCCAGCGCGCGGTCGGCCGCGAAGTCACCCTGCCCACGGGCTACTTCGTTACTTGGGGCGGCCAGTTCGAGAATCAGCAACGGGCGATGGCCAAGTTGTCGATCGTCGTGCCGCTGGTGGTGTTGCTCATCTTCCTGCTGCTCTTCACCAGCTTCGGCTCACTTCGGAACGCGGTGCTGATCGTGCTCAACATCCCGTTCGCGATGATCGGTGGCGTCATCGGCCTGTTCATCTCCGGGCAGAACCTGAGCGTTGCGGCCTCGGTCGGCTTCATCGCACTGTTCGGGGTCGCGGTGCTGAACGGGGTCGTGATGGTGTCCTACTTCAATCAGCTTCGACGCGAAGGAGCAACGCTCGCGGACGCCATCGTTCGCGGCGGTGAACTGCGCCTGCGACCCGTCCTCATGACCGCGCTGGTCGGCGCGCTGGGCTTGATACCGCTCCTGATCGCCAGCGGGCCTGGCTCCGAGATCCAACGCCCCTTGGCTTCCGTGGTCGTCGGCGGGCTCGTCAGTTCCACCCTTTTAACCTTGTTCCTGCTCCCCATTCTCTACCGCTGGCTGGAACGGCGGGACACGGAGTTCTGAAGGAGTCACCCATGAAACGAGTCGAGGCGTACATCCAACCGTTCATGCTCACGCGTGTCCTGCACGAACTGCGCGAAACCCATGTGCGTGGGCTGACCGTGTCGGATGTGAGAGGGTTCGGGCGCGAGAAGGACGAGAGCTACCCCCACCACGCGTCCGACTACGCCGTCGACTTCACCCCCAAGGTGAAGCTTGAACTCGTCTGTCGCGATGCCGATGTGGACTCCCTGGTGGAGGCGATCCTCAAGGGCGCACATACGGGGCGGCTCGGCGATGGCAAAGTGTTCGTCACCGAGGTCGAGAGCGTGATCAGTATCAGGAGTCGCCAAGCGGGCGACGAGGCCATCTGATCGCATGAGCGCGAAATCGCATCATCATGGCGAGCCTTCAGGCGGATACGGACGCGCGTTCGCGTTGGGTATCGGCCTCAATCTGGCATTCGTCGTGGCGGAAGTCATGTTCGGACTCCGGGCCAGGTCGTTGGCGCTGCTGTCCGACGCAGGACATAACCTGGGTGATGTGCTCGGGTTGGTGATGGCGTGGGGGGCGATGCTGCTGGCGCGGCGCCTACCCACCCTGCGCCGAACCTATGGACTTCGGCGGTCCACGATCCTCGCAGCCCTCGTCAATGCAGTGGTCCTGCTCGTGGCGGTGGGCGGGCTGGCGTGGGAGGCCGTGCGCCGCTTCGCGGATCCCGCCCCGGTGTTAGGCGGTACGGTGATTGTCGTGGCACTGGTTGGCGTTGGAATCAATACCGTCTCGGCATTGCTGTTCATGAGTGGGCGGCGTGCCGACCTGAATATCCGCGCGGCGTTCGTGCATCTGCTGGCCGATGCGGCCGTATCGCTCGGGGTCGCGCTGGCGGGCTTGGCGATGCTGCGAACCGGCTGGTTGTGGATCGATCCGGTGGTGAGTCTTGGGATCGGCGCGGTGATCGCATTGGGCACTTGGGGAATCCTGAGGGAGTCCGCCAACCTGGCGTTGGATGCGGTCCCCGAGGGGATCGATGCTGACGGCGTCTCGAGCTTCCTAGCCGGACTCGAGGGCGTGAGCGCCGTCCATGACCTGCATGTCTGGGCGATGAGCACCTCGGAGACAGCGCTGACCGTGCATCTCGTGGTGCCGCAGCGGACCCTGGACGATGACGCGATCGCGGGAATCGGGCGTGAACTCCACACTCGCTTTGGCATCGAGCACAGCACGATCCAGATCGAGCGCGGCGACGGGGCCGAAATGTGCACCCAGGCACCAACCGAAGTCGTGTAAGGAGGAATCATGGCGAATCCCCTCAGACTCAAAGTCCACGGGCTTGATTGCGCGGACGAAGTCGCCCTCCTTCGCCGTGAGATCGGGCCCGTCGTGGGGGGCCAGGAGCGGCTCTCCTTCGACATTCTGAGCGGCACCATGACGGTGGATGCCGCGATCCCCGCGGCCACCCTCATCGCAGCGGTCGCTCGCACCGGCATGCGAGCCGAACTCGTGCCCGAGGCCGGCTCCGGCAGCGGACTCCAGCTGCACGATGACCGGCGTGAGCGGAACCTGTTCACGCTCCTGAGTGGGATCTTCGGGGCCGCTGGCTTCGTGACTCATGCGGTGCTCGCCGGGGGGCCGCTGCAGGCGCTGGGGCGCGAGGGGCTTGGCCCGAATCACGCGGTGCCCATCGCAGCCATCGCACTTTACGCGCTGGGAATCCTGTGCGGCGCCCGATTCGTGCTTCGCAAGGCATGGCTGTCCGCCGTCCGTCTGCGCCCCGATATGAACCTGTTGATGATCGTCGCCATCCTCGGGGCGGTCGTGCTCGGCGAGTGGTTCGAGGCCGCATCGGTCGCGTTCCTGTTCGCCCTCTCGTTGGCGCTCGAAGCCTGGAGCATCGGCCGCGCCCGGCGCGCGGTGGCGGCGCTGCTCGACCTGAGCCCACCCACCGCGCGATTGAAGTTGCCGACCGGGGAGGAGGACCGGCCGATCGAGGCGGTGCCCGTCGGATCGATCTTCATCGTGCGGCCCGGCGAGCGCGTGCCCCTGGACGGCGTGGTCGCGCTTGGCGGCAGCGCAATCAACCAGGCCCCGATCACCGGCGAGAGCGTGCCGGTGTTCAAGGAAACGGGCTCGGATGTGTTCGCGGGATCCATCAACGGGGATGGCGCACTGGAGATCAAGAGCACGCGGCCCGCGGGCGATACCACGCTGGCGAAAATCGTGCGCTTGGTGCGCGAGGCGCAATCGAAGCGCGGGAACGCCGAGCAGTGGGTGGACCAGTTCTCGCGCCGCTACACCCCCGCGGTCATGCAGCTCGCGCTGGCATTCTGCCTGATCCCGCCCCTGCTCTCGATGGGCTCATGGAGCGTGTGGTTCTATCGTTCACTCGTTTTGCTGGTGATCGCCTGCCCCTGTGCGCTGGTCATCTCGACGCCGGTCAGCATCGTTGCGGCGCTCGCTTCGGCGGCGCGGGCGGGCGTGCTGATCAAGGGGGGGCTCTTCCTCGAGATCCCTGCGCGCCTCAAGGCGATCGCGTTCGACAAGACCGGAACCGTCACCGAGGGCCGGCTCGAAGTGGCTTCCATCGTGCCGCTCAACGGTCACACCGAGCGCGAGCTGATCGAACGCGCGCTCGCACTGGAAGGTCGCTCCACACATCCCCTGGCGCGAGCGGTGCTCGCGTACGCGCAAGCGCACGACATCACCGCGACTCCCGCCGAGGGAGTCGTGTTGATCCCTGGCAAGGGGGCAACGGGCCGCATCGAGGGGCGCGAGTTCTGGGTTGGGTCGCACCGCTATCTGGAAGAACGGGGGCAGGAAGCGCCCGAGGTCCACGCCATGATCGAGCAGCAGTCCGGCTTCGGTCGTTCGGTCGTGGTGGTGGGCAATGCTCAACATGTCTGTGGGGTGATCGCGCTTGGCGATCGACCCCGCCCCGAAACGCAGGGAGTGCTCGAGCAATTGCGTCGGCTCGGAGTCGAACGATTGGTCCTGCTCACCGGTGACAATCGGGGCACCGCCGAGGCGATCAGCAAGGCTTTCCACTTCGACGAAGTGCGGGCGGAACTGCTGCCCGAGGACAAAGTGGCGGCCGTGCGGGAGCTGGTCGCTCGCTACGGCGCCGTCGCGATGATCGGCGATGGAGTGAATGACGCACCGGCGATGGCAACCGCCAGTCTGGGCATCGCCATGGGCGCTGCGGGCAGCGACGCCGCGATCGAGACCGCCGATGTCGCGCTCATGTCGGATGATCTCGCGAAGCTGCCGTGGCTCATCGCACACTCGCGACGCACGGTGACGATCATGCGACAGAACATCGGGTTCTCGCTGCTCGTGAAACTCGTCTTCGTCGTCCTCGCGTTCACCGGCCGCGCCACGCTCTGGAGCGCCATCGCAGCGGACATGGGCGCCTCGCTCCTGGTGATCGTCAACGCGCTGCGGCTGCTGCAAGCGAGGCCGGCGAGGTCTTCCTAGTGGCGATGGCGGTGGTGGATGTCGTGCACATGCCCGTGCGCATGGACGAGCGGTTCATGGCGGTGCGCATGCGCGTGCGGTGACTGTGCCAACTGTTCCGGCGTGTGGTCGTGCTGATGGTGCTCGTCGTGCTCGTGCGCATGCGCGTGTGCCAACGCCTCGTGCGAGTGGCGATGCTCGTGCCGATCAGTCGCCAACAGCAGGGCCCCGGCGGTCATCGCCCCCAGGGCGAACAGCCCGGTGACCGCGATCGGCTCACGCAGGAAGATCCAGGACAGCACTGCGGCGAAGCCTGGCGCAAGCGCGAAGAGCATTCCGGTCTGCAGCACTCCGAGCCGGCGAAGCCCACGCACGAACAGCACGATCGAGAACCCGAAGGAGACGGCTCCCATGAGGGCTGCGGCGAGCAGGCGCAGCACACTCCAGTCTCCGAATCCGGTGAAGGCCGCCGCCAACAGCAGGCTGGTCATTCCCCCGGTCAGCCCCTTCACGGCAACGATCTGCCGCGCGTCGCGAAGACTCACTCGTTGCGTCAGATTGTTGTCGAGACCCCACAGCGCACAGGCTCCGACCAGAAGTGCGATCCCCGTCCAGCGATTGCCAGAGCCGGCTTCGCCCGCCTGGATCGACAGGAGCACCGCACCCGCGACGATCGCGATGGCCCCGAGCCAGCCGCGCCGGCCCAGATGCTCGCCCGAGAAGAGCACGCCGAGCCCGACGGTGAAGACCGCCTCGAAGTTGAGCAGGAGCCCTGCTGCATGCCCGCTCACCTGCTTCAATCCAACGAACAGCATGAGCGGCGCGAGCACCGCGCCCGAACCCACGGCGCCTGCGAGCCACGCCCATTCCGTTCCCCGGATCCCACGGGTGTCGCCGCCCGCGGGGGTCGGCTTCCTCGAGCACAGCACCAGGATCGCGCACAGGATTCCCGCCGACATGTAGACGGCGCCCGAGAGCGCGAGGGGAGTGGCTCCCGCCAACAGGAGTTTGCTCACGGGCACGCTCGCCGCGAATGCCACGGCAGCGAGGACGACCTCAGCCTGAGCCGTCCGGAGTTCGCGTTGTGAAGTTCCCCAAGCCATGCTCACATCTCAGCACACCGGAGCGTGCGATGCCAGCCGCGAGTGCGACCCTCGGCCGTGGCTCGGCGCCGCTCCGCCTATGCCAGCGTCGCGACCGGCGGCGTCACCAACACGCCGCGTTCACGCAGGAGCTCGCGGATCTTGGTCTTCAGCAGGTCGATGGCCACCTTGTTGTGGCCGCCGCCGGGGATGATCACATCGGCGAAGCGCTTGCTGGGTTCCACGAACTGTAGGTGCATCGGGCGCACACTCTCGTCATACTGGCGCAGGATGCTGTCCACCGAACGACCGCGCTCGACGATGTCGCGCCGCAATCGGCGCATGAGCCGCACATCGGGGTCGGCGTCCACGAACAACTTGATGTCCATGAGCGCGCGCAGTTCGGGGTCACCGAAGATCAGGATGCCCTCGAGCACCACGATGTGATGGTCACTGATCCGCCGCGTCTCGTCGCTGCGACGATGCTGCGCGTAATCGTACACCGGTTGGTCGACCGGATTGCCCACGAGTAGTTCGGCCAGATGCGCCTTGAGCAGTTCGTTGTCGAACGCGTCCGGATGATCGAAGTTGCGGGCTTCGCGATCCAGGAACGGGATCTGATCGAGGTTCTTGTAGTAGGAGTCCTGATCGATGATGACGACTTTGTCGGACCCCAGTTCGCGCACGATATTGCGTGCGACGAGGGTCTTGCCGGATCCAGAACCGCCGGCGATGCCGATGAGGATGCGTCGCGCCATGAGAGGCGAAGCTAGCATCGGGTTCGCGGGACGGTCAAAGGAGGGATGCCATGCGTTCACCCAAGTTGACTGATGCGGAACTCCACCAAGCGCTCGAGGCGCTTCCGGGTTGGACCCTGACAGAAGGAAAGCTGCTGCGCGTCTACCAGTTCCGCGACTTCGTCGAGGCATTCGCGTTCATGACCGCGGCGGCGCTGCGGGTGCAGGAGATGGATCACCACCCGGAATGGTCGAATGTCTACGGGACCGTGCGGGTGGAGCTGGTGACGCACGATTCCGGGGGGGTCACGGCGCGGGATGCCGAGTTGGCGGGGAAACTGGAGTCCATCGCCGCCCGCTGGCCAAAGCCTTAGGCCCCATGCACGCGCCCCGATCGCTGGCGCCCATCCTTGGGCTGGTCCTGTTGCTCGCTCCGGCTTCGCCGCGGAGCGCCGCGGCTTTCCCTGCGGGCTCGTTGCAGGTCTGCCCCGACCCCGCCGTCCAGTCGATGCAGCAGGTCTGCTCGGATGACTCGGGCGGAGTGGTTGTCCTGTGGGCGAAGGGTGGCACGCTCTGGGCCGAGCGGATCGATGCCGCTGGCAACTCGCGCTGGACCTGCGCTTCGCTCAGCGCGACCGTGATCGGTCAGGATGATGCCTCGGCGATTCCCGATGGCGCGGGCGGGTTGTTCGTGTCGTGGGACGCGCAGAATCCGAGCCAGACGCGGTATGCCCAGCATCTCGACCGCAACGGTGTGCCACTCTGGGGCAATGGCATCCTGATCCTGAGCTACCCCGATGTGCTGCTTTTCGCCACGCATGCTGTGGCGGATGGCGCAGGTGGGTTGTATGTCGTGCATCCGCGTTACGACGACACTCGCACGCTGTACCAGGTCGCGATGCAGCACATCGGGCCGGCCGGCGATCTGCTCTGGGGCCCCGCGGGACGGCCCGTCGACACGGCTCCCGCGACGCAGTACCTGAACGATGCGATCCCCGATGGCGCAGGGGGCTTGATCGTCTCGTGGTCCCGCAGCGGAACACAGCGCGTGCAACGATTCGATGCGGCAGGGCTTGCGCTCTGGGGCGTCGGCGGCGTGAGCCTCACCGCGGACGGCAACTATGTCTCGATCGCTCCCGATGGATCGCATGGCGTCATCGCGGCCTGGACATCGAGTGCTTCCGCATCGGTGCTTGCCCAACGCGTCCGGGCAGTGGGGACCTTCGCCTGGGGTGCTGGGGGCGTTCCGTTGGTGTTCGGCACCGGAGTGAATCCCGTCCAGCGTGCGGTTGCCGATGGCAGTGGCGGGGCC
>JANLOU010000610.1:0-4821 GCA_031366735.1 Candidatus Eiseniibacteriota bacterium | reverse complement strand
AGGTCGAGTTGCGTGCGCAGGTCGTCGGCCGCGGTCAGCGCACGCGCCAAGCCGAATCCCAGCAGGAGCGAGAGCGCCATGGCCACACCGAGTGGGCCAAGGGAGGAGCGACGGATCGGTGCCATGGTTGGGAACCCCCCTGGTCAGTGCGTCTGGCCCGCGCGAAGGCGGGCCGGAATGGTCTGCAATCGTTCAATCGCCGCATCGAGCGTCTCGCGGCGGCGTGCGAAGTGGAAACGCAGCCGCTGCCGTCCTGATGCGGGATCCGAATAGAAACTCGAGCCCGGCACTCCCGCAACGCCCACTTCACTCACCAACCAGCGAGCGAACGCGACATCGTCGGAGCAGTCGAACCCGGAAAGATCGGTCATCACGTAATACGCGCCTTTGGGAGCGAACGGACGGAATCCGCACGCCTCGAGCGCCGGCACCAGAACCGCCCGGCGCGCGGCATAGTCATCGGCCAACTTACGGTAGTACTCATCCGGCATCTGCAGCGCCAGCGCGGCGGCCTCCTGCAGCGGGGCGGGCGCGCCCACGGTGAGGAAATCGTGCACCTTTCGGATGGCATTGCAGATATCCGGCGGAGCCAGGCACCAGCCGATGCGCCAGCCGGTCAAGCTCCAAGTCTTGCTCAATCCTGACAGGGTGATGGTGCGCTCGCGCATGCCGTCCAGCGTGGCCATCCCCACATGTTCGAGTCCGTCGTACAGGATGTGCTCGTAGATCTCGTCGGTGATGCACAACACATCCCACTTCTGGCACAACCGCGCGATGTGTTCCAGCTCAGCGCGGCTGAACACCTTCCCGGTGGGATTATTCGGGGTGTTCACCACGATCGCGCGGGTGCGGTCGTTGAACGCCGCCTCCAACTCGGATGCGTCGTAGTGCCAGTCGGGTTCGCGCAGCCTGACGAACCGCGGCGTGGCGCCCGAAAGGATGGCGTCCGGGCCGTAGTTCTCGTAGTAGGGCTCGAACACGATGACTTCATCGCCCGGATCGACGATGGCCAGCATGGTGGCCGCCATGCACTCGGTGGAGCCGCAGCACACCGCCACCTCGCGCTCGGGATCGTAGGCGAGCCCGGTGAAGTGTTGCTGCTTGGCCACGAGCGCATCGCGCAGGCGCTTGGCGCCCCAGGTGATGGCGTACTGGTTCACATCGGCCATCACCGCGCGCGAGGCTTCGAGCTTGATCGCCTCGGGTGCGGGGAAATCGGGAAAGCCCTGCGAAAGATTGATGCCACCGTGCGCCGTGCACAATCGCGTCATCTCGCGGATCACCGACTCGGTGAAACGCAGGCTCTTGTTGGAAACGCGCTCGCGCATGCTCAGAACGGACTCAGCCGGCTGGTGCCGACGAAGTTGTAGCTGCGAACGAGCAACTGGAACGCGGGCAACGCCCGGGAGAAGTCGTCCGCCGTGCGGGAACTGAGCACCAGCAGCATGACCAGGCCCTCCTCGGGGACATACGCCACGGCTTCATGCGGCTTGCCTCCGTCGTGCGCGAAGAAGCGCACTTCGGCACGCTTCTCGGTCGCGGTCGGGAACCGCGGCCCCGTGAGCACAACGCCCTGTGGATTGCTCTTGCGGAATGCGACCACATCCCGATCGATCATGTCGCGGATCGGCTTGGGCCGCTTGGCGTCCTGATGCAGCGGATTCGCGTACATCACGGTGGAAGCCGTCGCCCACTTCTGGCCCTTGGGGTAGAGCACGACGCGGATCTTGGAGCCCATGCCGCTCGTGTCGTCGATCACCCAACCCTGTGGCGCGCAGATCGCGAACATGTGGTCATCGCCATAGAGCACCGTGGTTTCCTTGCCCGCCTGCGTGGTCGTCCGGCTCCCCGTGGTCGGCCTGGGGCTTACGCTCGGCTTGCGCGCGGTGGCTGGCGCGGCCATGGCCGAACCCGCGACGAGCAGCATCGCCACGGCAAGTAAGCAGGTGCGGTGGACGAATCGAGGGATGTGCAGGTCTGCCTCCGGCGCTTGGGATCCTGGGGATGCGTGCAGCCCAGTGTAGCCCGCGCGTGGGCTGCTTCCCAAAGAGCATCTTGCACGACCGCCCCGGACGGTGGGACCAGCGGGGCACACTGGACGCAGCGTTGACATCCCGGCGAGCCTCCCCCACCTTCCGCGCCCTCATGGACGCCCAACGAGGCATTTCGCGACGCATGGTGATCGGGCTCCCGCCCGAGGGATTGAACCCTGCCTGGGAACGGGATTTCGCCATGTTCCCGCCAGCGGGAGTGATCGTGTTCGCGCGCGACTTCAGCGACCTCGACGACCTGCGGCGACGGATCACGCATCTGCGACGCTTGGCGCGCCCGCGCCGCTTGTTCTTCGTGCTGGATGAAGAAGGTGGCTGGGTCTCGCAGTTGGCGGGACACCTCGTGGTGCCCCCGAACGCCGCGCTGCTCGCGCGCGGGGCCGAGCCCGGGGATCTGGAGTACATCGCGCGCGTGACCGCGCGGCGTCTGCGAGCGCTGGGCTTCGAGTGGGACTTCGCGCCGGTGGCGGATGTGCACAGCGAGCCGGATAACCCCGTTATCGGCCCGCGCGCCTATGGCACCACGCCACCCACCACGATTGCTGCGCTGGCCGAAGTATTGCGGGCGTTCCGGACCGAGCGCGTGGCTTCGTGCCTCAAGCATTTCCCCGGGCACGGCGATACGCGCACGGACTCGCATGTGGCACAGCCCGAGTGCGACGCGGAGCGCGCAACGCTCGACGCGCGCGAGCTGGCCACCTTCCGCGCCCTGTTGCCGCAGGCCGACTCGGTGATGACCGCGCACGTGCTCTACCGCGCGCTCGACCCCGCCCAGCCAGGAACTTACTCGCGCGCAATCGTGCAGGGGCTGCTGCGCGATACGCTCGGCTTCACCGGAGTGTGCGTGACCGACGCGCTCGAGATGCAGGGCGCCGCCGCGGGCCGAACGCCTGCCGAGGCGGGCATGGCTGCCCTGGAAGCCGGCTGCGACCTGCTGCTGTATGCGCACTGGCACGAGGATGTGCGGCGCGCACGGCTGTCGCTGGCCGCTGCGCTCGTGGATCAGAAGCTCGACCGCAGCGCATTCGACGCGGCGCGACCCCGGCTTGCCGCGTTCGACGCCGCTCGGCCCGAACCCACCGCCGCGGAACTCGCGACGCCTTTGGAGTCGCTCACTCCCGGGGATTGGGAAGCTCGGCTTGCGCGCATCATCGACCGAGGGCTGCGCGTGCAGGGATCGCTCCGCGCGCAGGGGACGGCATTGCAAGTGGATGAACCGCGATGGGCCGGTGGAGGCGCCACGCTGGTGGAGCAACTCTCCGCGGCAGGGTTCAGCGTCGGCGGTGCCGATGCGGGCACGCCTGTGATCGTGCGCGCTTCGCGGCTGCCCGTCACCGAAGCCGAGCTCGCCGAGCTGCGTCGACGCTGCCACGAACAGCCCACCGTGCTGGTGGGCATGCAGAACGACGCGTTCCTGGCGCATGTTCCCGAGGCTGCGCTGCGACTTTCGGCATGTGATTCCACGCCACTCACGCGTCGGCGGGTGGCCGCGCGGCTGGCGAGCGAGCTGGGACAAGCAAACACAGCCTGAGCGCACGCGCAGCAGCCCGACCGCTGCGGCCAGGAATCCTGCTGATGCCACGCCGACCTGCATGTAGACTCGCCGCATGCGCCTGCGCCTGCCCAGTGTCCGCTGCCTCGCTCGGCCTTGTGCGGGTGCACGCGCGGGCCTCGCAGCGTGGATGGTGTGCATAGCTCTCGGGGTGGGCCGCGCGCACGCATCACCACCCAGCCTGCCCGACGAGCTCGCCGCGATCCGTCGGCTTCAGGCGGACAGCCGGTGGGTCGCCTCGGAGAGTCTCGCGACCGTGGCGATCGCCCGGCGCTCGAACACGGCTTCCATCGACTCACTCGCGCTGGCTTCGCTGATGGCCGAGATCATCCGGTCCCGAACACTGCGCGGTGCGCGCAGCGACAGCGTCACTCTCACGCTCGCGCGGCAGGTGCTTGCGATCCGTGTGCGTCAGCTCGGCGCGAACCGTCCCGAGGTGGCCGAAGCCCATTCGGCGCTCGCCTTCCTGTTGGGCCCCGCCGATCAAGTGGATTCTGCCGCGGTGCATGCGCGGCAGGCCTACGACATCCGCCGGACCGCCGGCGACGACACGCTGACCGCGGAGTCGCTGCGGTTGATGGCGCTGGTCGCCCGCTCGCGTTCGGACTACCGCGCTGCGGCCCGGTATCTGGGGGAGGCCTTCGAGCTGCGCCGCCGCGTGCAGGGCGAAGACCACCCGATGATGGGCAATATGCTCGCCGAGCAGGGATTCGCACTGCGGCGATCCGGTGAGTTCGATGCAGCCCGTGCGGCGCTGGAGCACTCGTTGCGCATCGACGAGCGGATCGGAGGCATGGACTACTACTTCCGCACCGTCCCGCTCGACTATCTCGCCGGACTCGAGAACGAGGTGGGCAATCCTGCACGCGCCATCGATCTGTCGGAGGAAGCGCTGCGCGTCGCCCGGCTTTACCGCAGCGAGGACGATCCGGATGTGCTTCGCCTGTTGCGCAACACCTCGGGCACATTGGACAACTTCGGCGACTACCGCGGCGCCAGGGCGCTCATGGAGCGCATCGTGCCCGCCTACGCCCGACTTTACGGCAGCGATCACGCGCGCACGCTGAACGCGCGGGTCTCGCTCGCGACTGCCCGCGTCGGGGCCGGGGATTCGACGCGGGCGATGGCCGAGCTGAAAGTCATCGAGACCGCGTACGCCGCTCGCCCCGGCCCGCCGGATCCCATGCTGGCCGCCACGCTGCTCGTGCAGGCGGAGCT
>JANLOU010000519.1:0-11194 GCA_031366735.1 Candidatus Eiseniibacteriota bacterium | reverse complement strand
GCTCGGAGTTCATCGCCGCTCGTCCATGGAGACTCGACCCGCAGCACTCGGGAGCCCCCGTTTTGGAGCACTGTTCCGGCGGGCACGCTGAGTCCAGAACTCGACAGCGCCGCCAGCATGGCGTCCACCGTGACACCTGCTTGCGCCATACGGCCAGGGTCGGGCTGCACGCGCACCACCCGGGGTTCGCCACCCAGAATATTCACGCGCGAAACGCCGTCGGCCTTACGGAGCTCTTGCGCGAGCTCTTCGCCGATGCGTCGCAGATCGCTTTGGTCCCAGTCCGTTCGTGTCGGCGCCGTCAATGTCAACGCCAACACGGGCACATCGTCAATCGACCTCGGTGCCACCTCGGCAATGGACGCCCCAGCCGGGAGCTGCGATTTCACTTGCTCGAGTCGGGAGTGGACCCTGACAAGCGCTTGATCGGGACTCATTCCGACCTTGAAGCGCAGAATGAGCAGCGAACCGTCGTCCGTGCTTGTGGAGTACAGATACTCGAGCCCAGGTATCTCCCAGAGTCGTCGTTCAGCTGGCGAAGTGAGTTGGCGTTCGACCTGGTCCACAGACTGGCCCGGCCACACCAACTTCACATCCACCATGGGGACTTGGATCTGCGGTTCTTCCTCGCGGGCAAGGGTGACGAAGGCGAGGAAACCCAGCAGGATTGACGAGACGATGAACAGTGGCGTGAGGCGCGAATGCAGGAATAATCCCGCCATCCGGCCGATAGGGCCCAATGGGCGCGAACTCATTGCACCAGCTTCACAGCCGCGCCGTCGGTGAGGCCGCTCCCGGTCTGGATGACAGCATCACTCGCCTCGAGACCGGCGAGCACTTCGGTTCTCGTGCCCTCCGTTCTCCCGAGCCTCAGCCAGCGAAGCATTGCATGCCCGCGCTGGACGATGAACACGCCCGTCAGTGCACCGCGGCGCACGACGCTGCTGGTCGGTACGCTCAGCAGATTGGTGGCTCCTGCGGTGGTTGCGATGCCCACGATGCGGACACGCGCGAAGGCGCCCGGTTCGAGCGATACGCGCTCGAGCGGGAGTAGATGCGCGTTGCGGGTGCGTGTCGCAGCATCGGTCATGCCATCCAGCCGGGCGAGTCGCGCACCTTGCCACGGCCCGTCACCTATTTGAAACTGGAAGTGAGCACTCGCGAGCAAGGCAAGTGCGGCTTCTGGGATGGATGTGAGCAACTCTGCCGCGCCGAGCGAGCGAAGGTCCACGAGGGGGCTACCCGTCGAGACATCCGCGCCAGCGTCGACATGACGGCGGACGACGATGCCGGCGAACGGGGCCCGCACTTCGATGGCGGCCCGAGTGGCCGAAAGCTGCGCTTCAGCGGTCGCGAGTCGGGCGCCCGCAGCGCGATGCTGGGCGGCGGCGGCTTCCCGCTCTGCTGCCGCCACGATCTGGGACACAAAGAGGGACTCCATGCGAGCGTGTTGGCGTGTCGCAACCTCCAACGCCAACTGCGCGGCATCGCGCGCTGCAAGTCCGGCGCTCAGGGCCTGCACCGCCTCAGGTGCGTCGAAGCGCACGATGACCTGCCCCGCTCGCACCGACGCTCCCTCGAGCGCAAGCAAACGCGTGACACGACCAGGGGCGCGTGAGGTCAGTGTGACCTCCTCAGAGGCTCTCACCCGTGCGGGCAACGTCAGCTGAGAGCTTGGCGTCGTTCGGGTCGACGCGATGCGCACCTCGACTGGCGGGGAAGCCGACCCCACCGCAGCGGGGGGATCACCGCGATCACACCCAGCCAATGTCGCGACTGCGATGAGTAAGATGATGTGACGGTCTGCTAACATGAGAAGCCTCAACTGTCGGGAGAGGAATGATGTTCGTCCTGACGATTCTCGTGAGGTAGGAGCCCCGCCGTGCGAAAAGGATTCGCGGTCCCGGTGCCAGTGCCGCCACGAGCGCGCAAACAGCAGACGGGCAATGGGTTAACTGGCGCGGAACGTGCGCGAATGCGCGCCACAGAAACCCGTCTGTTGCTGTCCGCGCAGAGCGGCGACGCTCAGGCACTCCGGCGGCTGCTCGAGTTGGCTGCGGCGCCGGCATGGCGTTTCAGTCGCGGGTTCTGCCGGGATCCCGATGACGCCGAGGATCTGGTGCAGGATGTGCTCATCACGCTGATGCGGACGCTGAAGAGCTTTCGAGGCGAATCCTCTCTCAGCACTTGGACCTATACGGTTGCGCGACGAGCCTGCGCGCGTCGACGCCGCCGCACTCAACGGCACATCGAGAGTAGTTCGAGTGCGGCGAGGAGCATCGAGCGGCAAGCGCACCCGGGGCCCACGCCCGAGCAGGTGCTTGATCGTCGTGAGCTCGCGGCAGCCATTGAGAGCGCGGTCGCGTCGCTCCCTGTTGGGCAGCGGAGCGTGGTCGTCATGCGCGATGTGGAGGGATTGAGTGCGGCCGATGTGGCAGAGGTCCTGGGAATCGGCGAGCGCGCGGTCAAGTCGCGATTGCACCGCGCACGGCTTACCTTGCGTTCCTTGCTTGCCCCGTTCGTCGCGGGTGGCGCAGTGCCGTCGCCGATGGCAGCTTGCCCGGACACGGCACGCCTGCTGAGTCGCTACCTCGAAGGCGAGGTGGACGCGGCCACTTGCGCTCGCATGGAGGCGCATGTCCATGGATGTGCTTCGTGCGCCGCAGCCTGTCAATCGCTACGCAAGGTGCTGGGAGCTTGCCGTGCGTATGGCACTGCGCGAGTGCCCGTCGAGGTTCGCGCTGCGGTACATCGCGCCGTGGAGCGAGTGCTACCGCCGCCCCGCGAGGGTTGAGTCCTGAGACTTGGGAGTCCCATGCTAGCATCGGTCCCGATGAGCGGAGTGGCGCTAGTCGGCGACATTGCCCTTGGGCTCGTGGTCGGAACGTTCGGAACCTTGATCGGTGCCGGCGGTGGGTTCCTGTTGCTCCCGTTCCTGCTCTTCTTCCATCCAGACGACAAACCCAGCGCGCTGACAGCAATTTCCCTTGCCGTTGTGTTCGTGAACGCACTTTCGGGCTCCGTCGCGTATGCGCGCATGCGCCGCATCGATCTCAAGTCAGGGCTCGCTTTCGCCTTCGCTGGGATCCCAGGGGCTGTGCTAGGGGTCATGGTCACGGACCGATTGGATCGGCGGATTTTCGACCCGTTGTTGGGCGTCGCATTATTGTTAGGTGCTTCGGTCATTCTCGCCCGCTCGAAGCAAGTGACCGTCGCCGTCTCCGCGACCGGCACTCGCACGCTGGTCGAATCTGACGGGACCGTGAATCGCTACAATCCGCGGGTCGCACTCGGGACCACGCTGAGCGTTGGCGTGGGCTTTCTTTCGAGCCTTCTGGGAATTGGCGGTGGGATCCTGCACGTGCCGATCATGGTCTATCTGCTTGGATTTCCAATCCACATCGCGACGGCCACATCGCACTTCGTGCTCGCCATCCTCAGTTTGGCCGGCGTGCTCACCCATCTTTCGGATGGTTCGCTCCTGGCTGAGATGCATCGTGTACTGCCGCTTGCGGGAGGCGCGCTGGTGGGGGCCCAACTTGGAGCGTGGCTTTCCGGGCGGGTCCGCGGTTTCTGGATCATGCTGGGGCTGGCGCTGGCATTGGCCGCGGTGGGAGTTCGATTGATCTGGCCACACTGAAGGGTGATCGAAGCGTGCGGCGTCGAGCTTGTCAGCCCAGCACGCTCCCATCGCGCAGGGACATCATCGTCCCCGTCATGATCACCACATGCTTCTCGACGCCGTCCTGGAGCATGAAACCATCGGCTTGGCATACACTGATCGTGCGCCCCGCGCGCAGGACATGCGCCCGCGCGAGCAGTCGAGTGCCGGTGGCGGGCGAGAGCAGGTTCACCTTGAACTCCACGCTCAGGACGCCGGCGTCAGCGGGCATGAGCGTGAACGCTGCATATCCACAGGCGGAATCCAACACGGTGGCGAGCACGCCGGCGTGCAGGAATCCATGCTGCTGCGCGAGGTCGGCGCGGTAGGGCAGCTCGATCTCGACCTCGCCGGGTTCGACTCGGGTGAGTTCGGCTCCGAGCGTGGCCATGACCGACTGAAGCGCGTAACTCGCGCGCACGCGTTCACGGAATGCGGGGTCCTGTGGCACGAACAATCGCGTTGGCATGGGATGCCCCCTTCGGAGGTTGATCGATGACCGGCAGCGTAGCCCAGAGGGCGTTTGCCGTCGCGCGTGCTTGAGCCGGAGAATGCTTTCTTCGGTTGCTCCAAAGCGGTCGAGTCCCTAGGCTCGGTCCGGCTTCGCTCGTTCCTGTTCCGTCCACACAAGGAGGTGCGCATGTCCGCATCGAACGAACCGCGCGCGCTGGACCGCCGCGAGTTCCTGCAACTGCTCAGCGCGGCGGGGCTCGCGTCGGTGCTGCCGGGAGCGAGCGTTGCGCTCGCGCAGGCACCGCCCGCGGCCACCACCCCCGCGGCGCCCAGCGCGCCGCAAGCTCCTTCCGAGGATGCGCGTGCGCTCGCGGCGGTCCTGGAGCGTCGCTACCCCGGCCGCTTCTCGCAGGCGCAGTGGGAGAGCATCGCGCGCGACTTCGATGGCGACCTCTCCTTGGGCAAGCGCCTGCGCGGGCTGAAGCTCAAGAACAGCGACGAACCTGACTCCACTTTCAAAGTCTGAGGGCGCCATGGCGGATGAGATCCTGATGTACCTGCCCGTGCGCGAACTGGCGGAGCGGATCCGCTTGCGCCGACTTTCTCCGGTCGCACTCGCCGAGCAGTGTCTTGCGCGGCTCGAGACGCTGGGCCCCAAGCTCAACGCGGTGGTCACGGTGATGCGCGCGAGCGCGCTGGCCGAGGCGCGAGGGGCCGAGGCGGATATCCGCGCCGGACGATATCGCGGAGTGTTGCACGGCATCCCGTATGGCGTGAAGGACCTGCTCGCCACGCAGGGTGCGCCCACCACATGGGGTGCCGAGCCCTACCGCACGCAGGTGTTCGACCACGATGCCACAGTCGTGAACAAATTGCGCCAGGCGGGAGCAGTCCTGTGCGCCAAGCTCGCCATGGTCGAGCTCGCGGGCGGGATGGGGTACAACCACGCCGACGCCTCGTTCACCGGTCCCGGTCTGACGCCGTGGAATACGGCGTTCTGGAGCGGCGGATCCTCGAGTGGCCCCGGCGCCGCGGTGGCCGCTGGGCTGGTGCCCTTCGCCATCGGCTCCGAGACCTCGGGCTCGATCCTCACGCCCTCGTCGTTCTGCGGCGTCACGGGTCTACGCCCCACTTACGGATTGGTGTCGCGTCACGGCGCCATGGCGCTCTCATGGACACTCGACAAGTTGGGGCCGATGGGCCGTAGCGCGGACGATTGCGCCATCGTGTTGGCGGCGATCGCAGGCGCGGACCCGCTCGATGAGTCCAGCGTTGCGAGGGGATTTCGCTACCGAGAGCGCACCAAGCCGACCCGGAAACTTCGCGTCGCGGTGCCCAAAGGTTGCGTCGAGAAGGTGCAGCCGGCGGTCCGGGACAACTTCGAGGCGGCGCTCGCTGTCATGGCGGACAGTATCGAGGTCACGCGCGATGTGGAGTGGCCGGACCTGCCGTGGGGACCTGCGGTGAGCGCGATTGTGAGTGCCGAGGGCGCGACCGCGTTCCTGGACCTGCTCGAGTCGGGCGATGTCACGAAGCTCCGCTGCCCTGCGGATCGCACCGGCGGTTATTCGTCGCTGTTGCTCCCCGCGGTGGACTACCTGCAGGCCATGCGTGCGCGGCGGCCCATGCGCGCAGCGATGGCGAAATTGTTCGAGCGCTTCGACGTGGTGGCCACTCCGGCGCGCGCAACCGTGTCGTACCCGGTGGACAAGAACTTCGAGGACGCTTATCCCGGGGTCAGCGGTGGGCCACCCGTGATCGCCGCCGGCAACCTCACGGGATTGCCCGCGTTGGCCATGCCCACCGGTTTTGGCGAGAACGGGTTACCGACTTCGCTCGCACTCCTTGGCCCCGCGTTCTCCGAAGCTCGACTGGTTGCGCTCGGCGACATTTATCAAGCGCGCACCCAGTGGCATCGGCGGCGTCCGCCCGCATTCTCATGAAGCGAATCTCCCGGAGGAATACCGTGCAGAGGAAGACCCTTGTGAAGCTGGCGTTCCTGACTGCATTCGGGCTGGCGGGATGTGGGGGTGGCAATGTGGGGAGTCAACTGGCGACCAATCAGCAACTGCGCGAGCAGGTGATGGGCGCCATTGCCTCCAATCCCAATCTGGCCGTCGTGATGGAGCAGAAGTTGCTCGCCAATGACTCGCTGCGTACCAAAGTCGTCGACACGCTCCTGCAGGATTCCAACGCCTCGCAGTATGTCCTGTATCGGATCGCCACCAATCAGGACGCCGTCGACATCGTGTTGCGGGCTGCTGTCGCGGACAGTGCGATGCGGCGGCATGTGCTCGCGGTGATGAAGGGTGTCGAGATGGCCGAGGCGGCGAAGAAGTAGCGCGGGCGACACGCCCATCCGATCTCAGGCCACGCGCTTCATCGCCTCACGCACTTCTGCTTCACTTGCGATGTGCTTGGACTGCAGCCAACGCGCCAACGATGTCTTCAGCCAGGGTCGCTCGACCGGTAGCTGTTGGATCCCGGCTTCGGTCTCGAGTTTGCCCAACAGCGTTTCGATGGCCGCGGGCAGTGTCGAGGTGTCGCCGCTCCAGATCGTGCGGAAGTCCTGCTCGATGGTGCGCTCGCAGTATTCGGTGTACTCACGCAGCTTCTGAAAATCGATGCTGGCCACTTTGAAGCTTCCGCGGCGACGCGCCACCCAGTACAGCACCACGCCCGTCACGATCAGGTCGAACACGACAAATGCTGCGATCCATACGGGGTTCATGACGGCGCGCCTCCAGATGGGTAAGTGCTCATGCGCTCTTGCGAAGCGGGTGGCGGGGTAGTTCGGCCGGGTTCGCATCCGAGGCGAGCTCAGGCCCGATCGGCAGCGCTTCGTCCGAGGCGACGCATCCGTCCGCCTGCAGGCGAACCGTGCGGAACCGCAGGGTGTCGTGGGTCTGCGCAAGGGGCGCGTGCACGACCCCGATGGCCAGCCCAGCCAATATCGCGCTGGCTTCTGCGGCGCGTTTGTCGTGACGCGCCAGCCAGCGCCCGAGCGCGCTGCCGGGGGCATTCGCGATGACTGCCGCGAACACGAGCGGCACTGCGTGCAGCGCGGCCAGCGAGTGCGCGCCGCTCGCCGTGTCGAATGCCGCGACCTCTGGCGACAGCACCTCGAGCAGCGCGAGCGATTCCTCGGCCGAGGAACGCAAGAGGAGGCCGTGTTCCTCGCGGTGTTCCCAGCGGTGGGTGTTGCCCACCAGCAGCAGGGTGGCCGGGCGGTGTTGCACCAGCAGGGCCACAACGGCATGCAGCATTCGATCGGCCGAGGCAGCATCGGGGCCGCTCACCAGCACGAGTCCGTGGGGCATCGCGAGGAGCTCGAGCAGCCCATCCAGCGGGCCGTCCCATTTTTCGCTGGAGTCGGGCTCGAGTCCGGCAGGGCGTAACCACAGGGTCTCATTCGGCGCGGGCAGAATGGTGACGCTGGCGCGACGGCCATCTTCCAGGGTGGTGCTGCGCGTCTGGGCTGTACGGTCGCCTGGTCCCAGGGGTGGCCAGACGCCCTCGAGCAGGCGCGCCTTCAGCTGGTCGTACGCGGCAGAATCGAGCGGCGCGCCTTCCAGCGTGCGCCACTGCCCGCGCGTCTTGATCCGGGGTGCGTGCCCAGGCCGATAGACGAGTGCGTCGCCCTCCTGGCGCAGGCGCTGTTGCGGCGGGCCATCCTCGCCTCGGAGCAAGGGGGAGGCTTTGGTCCCTGCTTCTCGCGCCACATTCTGGAACACCTCGCGCAACGCTTCGAACTTGCCTCCGTGCGCATGCAGTTGCTCCGTGGCGCTCACGCCGTCCTCGCGAAGCCCGGCTTCGTCGATCCTGCGCGCGGCTTCCAGCATCAGGCCTTCGGTGCTGTCGGTGATCGTGCGAGCGCCGTTGCCCGGTTCGTGTCGGAACTCGAATGCGCCCTGTTTCCAAGCGAACATCTGGTACGCCGCACCTTCGCCCTCGTGGTACTCGTCGTCGACCGCGTTCACGATCTGCCCACCGACGAAATACAGATAACCCTTTCGGCCGTCGTGGGACACGCTGAGCACGCCGGTCGCGCCGTTGAGCTGCAGCAACTGGGCCAGATCGAACAAGCCGATCAGCCCGAGCTCGCCCGCAAGGACCGCGTGCGGATCCCTCATGCTGCCTGCGTCCCGTGGGGCTGCTGGGGCGCATTGCGTTCGAGCATCGGGAGCAGGTCCTTGCTCGAGAGGTGCCCGATCGCATCCGCCGCAGAGACGGTGCCATCGCGCACCAGTTGGATCACCGCTTCGTCCATGCTCTGCATTCCGTCTTTCTTTCCGGTCTGGATCACCGATTGCAACTGGAAGGTCTTCTTCTCACGGACCAGCGCCGAGACCGCCGGGGTGCCGATCAACACCTCGAGCGCGAGTTGTCGCCCGCGGCCATCGGCCTTGCGCAGGAGTCGCTGTGCGAGCACGCCTTTGAGGGATTCGGACAGCATGAGGCGCGCCTGCGCCTGACGCTCGCCCTCGAAGGAGTCGAGGATGCGGTCCACCGTCTGCGTTGCGCTCATCGTGTGCAGCGTGGCGAACACCAGCTGACCCGTGGCGGCGGCTGTCATGGCCAACGCCATCGTTTCGGTGTCGCGCATCTCGCCCACCATGATGACGTCCGGATCCTCGCGCAGCGCGCCGTGCAATGCCTTGGCGAAGCTGGGTGTGTTGCGGCCCACCTCGCGCTGGGTGATCAGGCATTGATTGTTGGAGTGGCGGTACTCGATCGGGTCCTCGATCGTGAGGATATGCTTCCTCTGGGTACGATTGATGTGGTCGATGAGGGCAGCGAGGGTGCTCGACTTGCCCGTGCCGGGCGGGCCCGTCACCACGATCAATCCGCGCGGCAATTCGGTGAGCCGGGCGAGCGAAGGGGGTAGCCCGAGTTGCTCCAGCGACAGGATCTGGCTTGGGAGCAGCCGGAAAGCGCCAGCGGGCCCCTTGCTGTGTTCGTAGATGTTGCAGCGTACGCGCACCACTCCCGGGACTTCGTACGAGAAGTCGACATCTTTATTGAGGTCGAATCGTGCGCGCGTCGGGCCATCCATGAGCTCGAACAACAGCATCTCGCTCATCTCGCGCGTGAGCGGCTCGTATGGGATGGGCGTGATCTCGCCATTGATCCGCACCATCGGCGTGGAGCCGGTGGTCATATGCAGATCGCTGGCGCCCTGATCCTTGACGAGCTTGAGGATGGCGTCGATGCGCGGCATGGAAGTTCTCCCGAGCGCGTCGTCCGGAGCCGCACCCGCGTGGTCGCCAGGCCGGCAGGGGCAGGCCATGGTCGTGAGAGGTGTATCGGCGCCGCCGGGGGTGCGCTGAAGCGAATCGCACGGTGGTGGCACCACGGCACTGGTCTTGCGAAAGGGAGAGCGGGTATCTTCCTTTGCGCTCATCCCCATCGGCATCCAGCCGCTGGGCCCCGACGGGTCGAAGCCTGATCCGCAGCCGCCCGCAGTAGGCGTTCGAACCGGAACACTGCGCTTCACGATCTCCCGAAAGGCCCATTCTTCGCATGCGCCCCACGCTTGCCTGGAATCATGCAGTGCGTTTTCCGACCCAATGGCTGGGCTTGACGGCGCTGGTGCTGGCCAGTCTCGGCTTCGCAGCGCCGTGCATCCTGCACGCGGACACGGTGGTCCATCGGGTGAATTGTGGTGGGCCAGCCGTGGCGTCTCTGGATGCCGGCCCGGGGTGGAGTCGGGACCTGACCGGCGGGAATGCTTCGCCGTATGTGAATGCCGCGGCCACCTCCGACCAGATCTTCGGCTCGAGCGCTGCCCCAGGGGCGCCGCACACTTCAGTTCCTGCCTATGTGCCGAACGCGATCTTCGCGGATGAGCGTTGGGATCCGGGCACCGCTCCGGAGATGCAATGGGAGTTCCCGGTTGCCAACGGGACCTACCGCGTGAACCTCATGGTCATGGAGGGCTATTCGGGCACGCAGTTCGCCGGTGCACGGCGCGTCCATGTGGTTTGTGAGGGTGTCACGCGCCTGTCCGACTACGACATCTTCGCGCGCTACGGGGGCTACCGGCCCGCCATGGAGACCTTCCTGACCGTGGTCAACGACGGGAGCCTGTCGCTGCTGTTCCAGCATATCGTGGACGATCCCGCGATCCGCGGGATCGAGATCGTGCTGCTCAGTTCCTCAGGCGCGCTGGGCGCATCGCCCTCGAGCGTCAGCTTCGGCCCGCGGCTGGTGAACACCATCTCGCCGCCGCAGACGGTGACCCTCACGAACCTGGGCGGCCCCGGTGATTCCTCGCTCGCGATCAACTCGATCACGGTGCCAAACGGATTTCTTGCCAATCTCTCCCCGCAGACACTGGCCCCGGGTGAGTCGCGGGCATTCCAGGTGCGATTCGCGCCGACCGCGCTGGGTTCCTCCTCCGCCAACATGGTGATCGCTTATAACGGCGGCGCCGGAACATTGGCCGTGCCGCTCTCGGGCGAAGCTGTGGGGAGTTTCCCAGTGGGCTTTGGCAAGAGTGCGCTGCAACTGGGACGACGCGTGAATCCCACATCCTTGCAGTTCGGGCCCGATGGACGGCTCTATGTGGCGCAGAAGGACGGGACGCTCTATGCGTTGACGGTCCAGCGCAATGCCACGAACAACTACTCGGTGACGCAGACCGAGGTCATCAGCGCCATCCGAAGCCTTCCCAACCGCAACGATGATGGTTCCCTCAATCCATCGATCACCGAGCGACTGGTCACCGGCCTGCTCGTAACGGGGTCTCCTTCGGCGCCGGTGGTCTATGTGACCTCGTCCGATCCCCGCATGAATGTGGCGGGCGACATCAATCTGGATACCAACTCCGGCATCCTTTCGCGTCTCGATCGGGTGGGGGGTGTCTGGACCCGGACCGACTTGGTGCGTGGGTTGCCACGCTCCGAGAATGACCACTGCACGAACGGTATGGCGCTCGATACGCTCACGAACACGCTGTATGTGGGACAGGCAGGCAATGCCAACATGGGCGCGCCGTCGCTCAACTTCTCGTTCCTGCCCGAGTATGCGCTGGCAGCTGCGATCCTTTCCGTGGACCTCGATGCGATCGGCAACACC
>JANLOU010000603.1:0-6704 GCA_031366735.1 Candidatus Eiseniibacteriota bacterium | reverse complement strand
GGGGCTGGCCGTGCACGAAGGCCCGCGCTTGGGCGGGCCGCCCGAGAACCAGACCTTGTTGCAACCGGGCCATGTGGTGAGCATCGAACCAGGTCTGTACTACCCTTCGCGCGACATGGGCGTGCGCATCGAGGATCTGGTCGCGGTGCGAACCGACGGCAGCCTCGAGATCCTGACGCCCGCCACCTACGACCTCGAGATCGAGTTCACCCCGTGAAATCCAGCACTTTCGATGTGCAGCGCCCGGCCGGCAGCGAGAAGGCCATCCTCGTGGGTCATGCCGGCCGCGAGAAGGACCATCTGGAGCGCTCCATGGAGGAGTTGGCGCTGCTCGCCGACACCGCGGGGGCGACGGTGATGGCGTCGATCACCCAGCGACGCGGCTCGATCCATCCGGCGCATTTCCTGGGCAAGGGCAAGGTCGAGGAAGTGAAGGCGCTGGCCAGCGAGAAGGACGCCGACCTGGTCATCTTCGACGACGACCTCTCGCCCGCGCAGATGCGGAACCTCGAGAAAATGCTCGAGCGCAAGGTGATCGACCGCTCCGAACTGATCCTCGACATCTTCGCCAAACGCGCGCGCACGCGGGAGTCGCGGCTGCAGGTGGAGTTGGCACAACTGGAGTACACGCTGCCGCGCTTGATGGGCATGTGGAAGCATCTCGAGCGCCAAGCTGGCGGAATCGGCTCGCGTGGCCCCGGCGAGACCCAGCTCGAAACCGACCGCCGCCTTGTGCGCGACCGCATCTCGCGGCTCAAGCAGGAACTGCGGGGCGTCGAACGCGAGCGGGAGACACAGCGTGACCGGCGGCGGCGCGAATATCGCGCAGCCATCGTGGGCTACACCAACGCCGGCAAGAGCACGCTGTTCAACGCGGTCACCAAGTCCAAGGTATTCGTCGAGAACCGTCTGTTCGCAACGCTCGATTCCACCACACGCCAGATGGTGAACGAGCATCGCGAGGTGGTGCTCATGACCGACACGGTCGGATTCATCCGCAAACTTCCGCACCACTTGGTCGCATCGTTCCACAGCACGCTGGTGGAAGCCGTCGAAGCGGATGTCCTGCTCCATGTGACGGACGCGAGCGATCCCGATCGCGTGCGGCAGATGAATGCCGTGGACGAAGTGCTCGACAAGATCCTCTTGGATGCGCGCCCACCGCGCATCATGGTGTTCAACAAGTGTGACCTGCTCAATGAGGACCAGGTTGCGGCGCTGCGCGTGGAGTTCCCCGACTGCATCGTGGCCAGTGCGCTCGATGGGACCGGCTTGGCAGCTCTGCGCGCCGAACTTTTCACCCGCAGCGCGGCCCGCCGTGCTGCACGCGCGGCATCGTGAGTCTGGCCCTGCAGCTACAGTTCGACTGCTCGTTCGCGTGCCCTGCGAACCAGGTGTTCACCGCGCTCACCGAGGGAGCCCATCTGTCCCGATGGTTCTGCGACGCGTGCGAAAGCGAACCACGCCTGGAGGGTCGACTCGTCATGCGCTGGAATCGGCCCGGCGCCTCGGGCGAGGACTTTGTCGCACGCTGGTGGCGGTTCGAGCCCGGCGTGGCCGCCTCGTTCCAGGGCGGTCATTCCGGTTACCCCGACGGCGATGCGGGCCTGGTCGAGTTCCTGCTGGACCGCGTCGATGGTGCAACCCGCCTGTCGGTGCGCCACAGCATGCCGGACACCCCGCCCTACGAACCCATTGCGAACCGCTATCGTGATGCGTGGCCACGCGCACTCGCGCGGTTGGCCGACCACCTCATTCCCACAACCCTCTAAGGATTTCATGAGCACTCCGACCTCGCTTCGCACCGTGCGCTTTGGGCACAGCCCCGACGCCGATGATGCTTATATGTTCTACGGCTTCCACACCGGCGCTGCCGTGGTCGAAGGCTGCGCGGTGGAGCATGTGCTGCAGGATATCCAGTCGCTCAATGTCCGCGCCATCCAGCATGCCGACCTCGAGATCACCGCGTGTTCGGCCCACGCCTATGCGTTCCTCGCCGAGCAGTACGCGGTGCTCAAGTGCGGCGCGAGTTTCGGCTGGGGCTATGGTCCCGTGCTCGTGTCGAAGGGCCCGCGCAGTGCGCAGTCCCTGCGCGGCAAGCGCGTCGCGATCCCCGGGCCTCTCACCACCGCGGCATTGCTGCTGCGCACGGAATGTCCCGAGACCGTGCCCGTAGAGGTGATGTTCGACCAGATCCCGCAGGCGGTCCTCTCGGGCGAGGTCGAGGCGGGCGTCATCATCCACGAGAGTCAGCTGACCTACGCAGCCGAGGGGCTCAGCAAGGTCATCGACTTCGGCGAGTTGTGGAAGGAGCGCGACGGCCTGCCTGTGCCACTTGGGCTCGATGTGGTGCGGCGCGACCTTGGGCTCGAACTCATGCGTGCGTGCAGCGAGGGCTTCCGCAAGAGCATCGATGCCGCGTTCGCGAATGAGGAAGACGCCATTCGCTACGCGCTCCAGTTCGGCCGCGGCCTGGATGTGACCCAGGGCAAGAAATTCGTGCACATGTATGTCAACGACCTGACGCTGGACATGGGAGAGCAGGGCCGCAAGGGCCTGGAGTTGCTCTACCAGCGCGCCGTGGCCTGCGGCGCCATCTCGAAGGCCCCCAACTTCGAAGTGATCTGATCGCTGGCTCGCCGCCGGAGCGTGAGGCTCCTGCGCTATTTGGCGCCCAGACTCTGCAGGTAGGTCCTGACCACTGCGCCTTCGCGCTTGCGGAGCCCGATGCAGGTGCGTGTGTTGTCCGACACCCGCTCCAGTGCGCTCTCCACGCCCGGCACTGCGTGGTTCGGGGTCGAGAAGAAGGCCTGCGTGGCGGCCAACCGCTCCTCGTCGCAGCCGCTGCCCATCATGGGCATGAAGCGCAGCGCGGGCGGCGGGACCTTGCCCGCGAGCGCATCGTAGTTCGTGGTCATCCACTCCCACAGGCGTTTGCTGGCCGCCTCATCCTTGCCCGCGAAGCCTTGGATCACGGTGAAGGTCTCTGTTGGACGCACGGCATCGGAGAGCATGTACGCCAGCGCCCTGGCTTCGAGGGCAGGATTCTCGAATGCGCCCAGCGTGCCCAGAAAGCGGCGTCGTAACGCCGGAACCGTGGCGTGCTCGTAGCGCGTGCGCATCTCTTCGAACATCGCCGCGTCCCCTTGGGACGCGGACAGCTTGAGCACCGCGTCGACGATGCTGGGATCCACACTCGTGGAGTCCGCCAGATAGCGCTTCGCCGCCTGCGTCGCAAAGGCCATCACCCGCCCATCGCGGCCACGACGAGCCAGCCACTGAAGCAGCTCGCCGCGCATGGTGCCAATCGCCTCGTCCTCGCCGGGCTTGCGCTCGTAACCCACGCGCGCGAGGGCGGGCGAGAGTGTGCGACGAACATACTCGGCGAACGGCGCGGCCTCATCGTCGGTGATGAGCGCCTGCCGCACCGCCTGAAGCGCGGCCATGGTGGAGGACAACACCTGCGGCTCGGGATCGGCCCCGAAGTGCATGAGCGCTTTGAGATAGGCATCGCCGTGCACCTCGCCGGCATTCATCAACAGGCCGAGATTGCCAAGGAAGGCAACGCGTTCGAAGGAATCCATCGTCTCCAAAGAGTGCTCGGCCAGTCGCACGAGCATCTCGTCCGGCACACTCCAGGCGTAGTAGCCGCGCCCATCGCCGTTGGGCATCACCCAGGCCAGACTCGCCGCGCCCGGCAGGGGCACGACCTGCGACTCCTCGGTGAGCAGGAATCGCTGCGTGCGGATCGTGCGCCCATCCGAGTAGCGCAACACGATCGGGATCCGCCACTTCTCCGGCTTCTGCGTCACGCCTTGGAAGGAGAACCGACTCTGCGTCAGGCGCACACCGCCGGGAACCGGCACCACCCGCACCAAAGGGACACCCGGTTGGTCCGTGAATGTGGCCATCGAAGTCGAGACCTTGGCGCCACTCGCTTGATCCAACGCCTTCCACAGATCCCCCGCGGTGGCGTTACCCCACGCATGCTGTTTCAGGTACGCCTGCACGCCCTTGCGGAAGACTTCGGGTCCGACGAACCGTTCGAACATGCTGAGGACCGCATTGCCCTTGCTGTACACCAACCCGACATTGGTGAGTCCCGCGTTGCCCGCAGTCGTCTTCTCGCGGATGGCCCGGGTGGATGGCTCGGCGTCGCCGCGTTTCACGCCTGCGATGGACTGCAGTTCGTTCAATCCCTGCCGGTATTCCGGGTAGACCTGATCGGTGATCTTGGCGGACATCCAGTTGGCGAACGACTCGTTCAGCCACAGGTCGTCCCACCACTCCATGGTCACAAGGTCGCCGAACCACATGTGCGCCATTTCGTGCGCCTGTACGCTGGCATGGCTGCGGCGTTGGCCCACCGTGACGGTGGCGGGATCGAGCAACAGGGCATCGTCGCGGTAAGTGATCGCGCCCGGATTCTCCATGGCGCCATAAGCGAACTCGGGCACCGCCACCAGGTCGAGTTTCTCGAATGGATACGGGGTGCCGAACCACGCTTCAAGCGCGGCAAGGAGTTTGGGGGTGCTCTCCACCGCAGCGCCCGTCAGGTGCTTCTGCCCCTGCACGGTCACCACGCGCGTCGGCACCCGCATTCCGGGGATGGGCGTGAACTCCAGCGGACCGCACACGATGGCCAACAGGTAGCTCGGCAACGGCGGCGTGCGCTTGAACACCAGAGTCTTCCAGTCCTGCGCCACGCTCTGGCTCTCGATCGGCGTATTCGTGAGCGCCTCGTACCGGGATGGGATCTCGAGCGTGATCTGGTAGGGGAACTTGAAGCCGGGCTCGTCCCAACATGGGAACGCCTCGCGCGCGTCGTCCGATTCAAATTGGGTGAAGAGGTAGCCCTGATTGTCCTTGACCGCGCGGTAGAGCCCGACCGCGTGCGTGCCGTACTGGTGCGTGAACTCGAGCTCGAGCACCGCCTTGCCCACCGTGAGCGATCGGGCCGCGGTGAGCGTGACCAGACCATGGTCGCCGTTGGTACGCTCCACCGCGAGCGTATCCCCGCCCTGGAGCAGCGTGATGCGCGTCAGGCGCTGACCTTCCGCGTGGAACTGCACGATCGCGGTGGCCTGCTTCACCTGGAGTTCCGTGCGGGTGGAGCCTGAGTAGTTGCGTTTGTCCGGATCCAACCGCAAGCGCACCGCTTGGAAGGTGGGATCGAGGTCGGGCGATAGCCGCGTTTCGGATTCGTCGGCGGCGTACCCGGGCGCAGCAAGGCACAGCAGCGACACGACACACGACAGAACATGCGTCAGCCTGGAATGCAGCATGCGACCCCCGCGAGAATGGTTGGATGGTGTGTTCGCTTGGTGAAGGTGGGCTGCGCGAAGGGCTGGCGCAACCCAAGGGCGCTGAGCGCGGCTGAAGCGCTGACCAATGGCGCGGGTTGGGTTGTGCGGCTCGCAAAGCAACGCGTAGGCTGCGCCGCATGACCCGCACACGGATGTCGTGGGAGGACCTCCTCGTACTGCCGCTCGTGCTGCTTGCGGCCGCGGCGGCGTGGACACTGCACGCGCAGGCGTGGGATCTGGGAGGACGCTCCCCGATCCTCAATTACGACACGGCGCAGTACGCGATTGCGGCGCGCGAGTTGGCGTGGCATGGCCGGCTGGCCACACCCTATGCGCTGCCGATCGAACTGGTTGCGCACGCTGACGCCCCTTGGCCCCTGGCGGTGCTACAGCCGGGATTGGTACTGGTCGAAGCGCTGGTGTTCAAGCTGGTGCCGGCAACGGGCAGCCACGCGGGCAGCGATCCGCGCGCGGGGCTCACGCTGATTCCGGCGTTCTGCTTGTTCCTCATGCTCGCAGGCTCGCTCGCCCTCTCGGTGCGTCACCTGTTCGCGCGCTGGTGGCCCGACGCTCCAGGGCTCGCGCGACATGGCGCCGCGCTGACCCTGGGGCTGGCCTTCGCGCTCGATCCCGAGGCGCAACACTTCGCCATCGGGGGATTCACCGAACTGCCATTCACCTTGGGGCTGCTCTTCCTGCTGCTCGGGCTCGCGCTCGAGGCCCCCGTCCGGCAACCGCTCGTGTTCGGGCTGGTGATGGGTGTCACCGGGTTGTTCCGCGCGAACATGTTGTGGCTCGCGCCGCTGTTCGTGCTCGCCAGCCTGTGGTGCGCGCCGTGCGAACGCCGACTGCGGGTCGGAGCCCTGCTCGTCGCGGGCTTCGCAATGGTGATGGCCGGTTGGTGGGCGTACAAGTGGCGCATGTTCGGCTCGCCCACATGGGACCTCACTCGATTCGTGCTGTGGGATCAGGTGAAGGGGATGGACTGGTTCAACCTCTATCACCTGCCGCAATACCCTCAGGTCCCCAGCGGCGGCGAGGCATGGCAACTCCTGTCGAAGAAGCTCGCCACGAATCTGCCGATCATGACCACCGCCATGCTGCTCGGGCCGCGCGGTCTCCTGATCGGCGGACTGGCCGCATGGCTGCTCATGCTGCGCCCGCCCCGCCCGCTGCTGGCAACTGGACTGCTCGCGCTCGTGGCCGCGGCGCTCGGCGTCGTGACCGCGTCACTCAGCATCCCCTGGCTGCGCTACCTGTTCCCCACGCGAATCCTGCTGGAACCCATCGCGTTGTTGGCGCTGTGGGCCTGGATCGCGCGGGTAGCACCCGCGACGCTGGGCGGCGCGGCGCGGCGGGCATTGCAGATCGCGGTCGCGGTACTGGTGTTGGCGTGGG
>JANLOU010000575.1:0-1763 GCA_031366735.1 Candidatus Eiseniibacteriota bacterium | reverse complement strand
GTTACCAGCGCAACAAACCCGATATGAATGGTGTGATTCTGGATGAGTTCTGCAGCGTCTGTGGCAACAACCGCAAGTGCAAGCCTCGCAAGTCCCACCTGCGCCGCCGCTTGCACGGGCCTCGAGTTTGCGCCGCGCCAGCCCACATGCCACCACGCGCCACATGATGCCGTCGATCTGCGCCCATTTGATCCCCATTTGCTCGGCCACCGTCGTGATGCTCACGTGCTTCATCCCGTCGATCGCGAAGGCCCCGAACATTCGAGCCATAGGCGCCCGGGGGTCGACGACCGCGTGATGAGCGGGAGTGGCGTCACGCCTCTACGCGCTTCACCGGGTGAGAATCACGCGCCAGGTGCCACGGGTGCTCCCCGCCGTGAGTTCGCAGAGGTAGATGCCGGGCATGGCCTGCGCGCCATCCTCGCGAGTGCCGTCCCATCGCAACGAATGCGGGCCGGCAGCGAGAACCCCGTTGTCCCAGTGGCGGACGGAGCGGCCAGCGATGTCGACCAGTTGGAGCGACACCGCGGACGCCCGTGCGAGCGTGAAGGAGAGCTCCACATCATGAAGCGCGGGTGTGGGCCGCGCGGGCGCCAGCTGGAGCGCGCTGGTTGCGGCCACTGGCGGCACCCCCGCCAGACCCTGGATGCCGTACAACACGGTGACGCTGGCTCCGGATGCGTTCGCGGTCACGACATCGAGACGGCCATCCCGGTTCAGATCGGCCACCGCGAGATCGGAAGGTTGGTCCCCGGTCCCGTAATCCTGACGCGGACCGAAACCACCATTCCCATGACCTGGCAGGAAGGTGATCGTGTTGGCGCCGCCGTTCGCCGTGATGATATCCATGTTCCCATCCCCGTCGAGATCCGCGAGCGCGACCGAATGACATTGGTAACCCGTGGCGTAGTCGGTGCGCGCGCCGAACCCACCGAGACCATCGCCCAGGACGACCGACACGAATGGGTCGTACGCCGGCGCGACGAAATCGAGGCGGCCATCCTGGTTGAGGTCGCCAACCGCGATGTCGAACGCGAAGCCCGTGGTGCCGTATTGCGCTGGCGCGAGGAACGCTCCCCCGCCCGTCCCACGCAGCACGGCGATCGTCTGCTCGCCAACATCATTGCCCACGATGAGATCCGGGGCTGGATCCGCGTCCACCTGACCGATCGCCACCGCCGTGGGCGCGCTGCCGCAGTAGTGCGGGACCGGAGCTGCGAGTCCCCCGTTGCCGTCGCCGTGGAGCAAAGAGACCACGCTGTCGTTGATGTTCGTGACCACCACATCGGGTAGCCCATCCCCGTCCGCGTCGCCAACGGTGACGCCCACAGGATTCACACCCGCTGGGAAATCGCGATGCGCCGCGAACGTGCCGTCGCCGAATCCGTCGAGCACCGACACCGAGGCGGCGCCGTCGTTGGTGACCACGAGATCCAGCTCGCCGTCGCGATCGAGATCCCCGATCGCCACCGAGGAAGGCCAGTAACCGGTGGCCCAGCGAACGGCCGGTGCGAATCCACCCGAGGGTCGGCCGAGCAGCACGCTCACGGCATTGACGCTCGAACCCGTGTTGGCGACGGCCAGATCGGGCCAGGAGTCCTTGTTGAAGTCCCCCACCGCGATGGAGTTCGGGAACATCCCCGCCTCGAATGTGCGATCGACGCCGAATGTGCCATCGCCATGCCCGGGCACCACCGCCACCAATCGGCCGGCGAGGTCGGCGATGAACGCGTCGATGCGCCCATCGCCATCGGCGTCCCCCG
>JANLOU010000559.1:0-12099 GCA_031366735.1 Candidatus Eiseniibacteriota bacterium | reverse complement strand
CGCCCCGCTCCTGGGTGGCTTCGGCGCGGGGGGGGCTCGCTTCGGGGGGGGGGCGCCCGGGGAAGCGGCGACCCGCGCGATGGCCGCGCTGGGGGTGCGAGCGGTCTTCGCGCTGTCCTATGCGCCCTCCATGCGGCATCATCTGGTTCTGCACGGGGTATTGCCACTGCTGTGGCGTGACCCCGACACTCGCGCAGCCGTGCGAGTGGGCGACGAAATCGAACTCACCGGGTTGTCTGAGGCACTCGTGCCAGGCGGCCGACTCACCGCGCGGAATCTCACGCGCGGTCTCTCTCTTGGCATCCATCATGATCTCGACCCACACTCGCTGAGCCTCGCGCGTGCGGGAGGGCTGCTGGGTGTCCGTGCGCGGGGCGCGCTCGATCCCGAAGAACTAGGAGTGGTCCAGTGAAGCACCGCATCACGCTCATCCCCGGGGATGGCATCGGCCCCGAACTGACGAACGCGACCTGTCGCGCGCTGGATGCGACTGGCGTCGAGATCGATTGGGATGTGCAGACCGCCGGCGCCGATGTCGTGGCAAGCGAGGGCACGCCCCTGCCGGCCCGCGTGCTCGAGTCCTTGCGAGCGAACCGTGTTGGCCTGAAGGGTCCGCTGACCACGCCCGTGGGGACCGGGTTCCGCTCCGTGAATGTGGCGATTCGCACGGAGCTGGATGTCTACGCAAGTGTTCGGCCGGCTCGCACCTACCCCGGCATCCCGAACTCCTTCCCCGCGGTGGATCTGGTGATCATCCGCGAGAATACCGAGAGCGAGTATGTGGGGATCGAGTTCGAGAATGGCTCGACGACCGCTGCCGAGTTGCGTGCGTTCGCGAAACAGCACACGGGCAAGACCATTCGCGCGGATTCCGGCATCGCGCTGCGGCCCATCTCGGTCACGGGGTCGCGACGCATCGTGGAATATGCATTCGAGTATGCGCGCCAGAACGGGCGCAGACGGGTGACGGCGATCCACAAAGCCAACATCCTCAAATACACCGACGGCTTGTTCCTCGAAGTCGCGCGGGAAGTCGCACGGGAGCATCCGAGCATCGAGTTCGCCGACATGATCGTGGACGCAACCTGCATGAATCTGGTGCAGCGGCCGCAGCAGTTCGATGTGCTGGTCATGCCGAACCTGTATGGCGATATCCTTTCGGACCTCTGCGCCGGGCTGGTCGGCGGGTTGGGAGTCGCGCCGGGAGCCAACATGGGCGCACACGCGGCAGTGTTCGAACCCGTGCACGGGTCCGCACCGCAGTTCAAGGGCTCCGGGCTGATGAATCCCACGGCGATGCTGTTGAGCGCCGCGCTCATGTTGCGTCATCTGAATGAGCGCACCGCGGCCGTACGCCTCGAGGGCGCGATCGAACGCGTGCTGGCTGAAGGACATTCCGTGACCCGCGACCTCCTGCCACCCGAGCAGGCGCACCGAGCAGTGTCCACCGAACAGATGACCGACGCGGTCATCTCGGCTATGTCCTCGGCGGCGGTCTGACATGCTCATCGACCTGGCGAAGATCCATTGCATCGCGGGCAAGGGTGGGGCGGGCTGTATCAGCTTTCGGCGCGAGAAGTATGTGCCCAAGGGTGGTCCCGACGGCGGCGATGGCGGTAAGGGTGGAAGTGTGGTGCTCGAAGTGGATGCGCATGTGCGCACGCTGTTGGATTGTCGCGAACAACCCCGTTACCGCGCCGATGCAGGCCGGCCCGGCTCGGGGAGCAACCGGACCGGCCGGGATGGCGAGGACCTGGTGGTGCGCGTTCCTGCGGGCACGGTCATCAAGGATGCCGAGAGCGGCGAAGTCATCGCGGACATGATCGGGGCGGGGGACAAGTTCTTCGTGGCCAAAGGTGGCCGCGGCGGACGCGGTAACTCGCGGTTCGCGACGGCAACGAACCAGGCTCCGCGTCGAGCGGATCCGGGCGAGGCGGGCGAGGAGCGCACGATCGCGCTGGAGCTCAAGCTGATCGCCGATGTGGGGTTGGTGGGCCTGCCCAACGCGGGCAAATCCACACTTCTGTCCCGAATCACGCGGGCGCGTCCGAAGATCGCGGATTACCCCTTCACCACGCTGGAACCCAATCTCGGAATCGCCGCGCTCGATGAGCTGCGCACCATTGTTGTGGCCGATATCCCGGGGTTGATCGAGGGGGCGAGCGATGGCAAGGGCCTGGGACTGCAGTTCCTGCGCCATGTCGAGCGCACCCGGGTACTGGCATTCATGCTCGATTGCAGCGACGAGAGTCCCGCCGAGACGCTCGCTCTGCTCACGAACGAGATCACCCGTTACAGTCCGGCGCTGGCGGAGAAGCCTCGCTTGGTGGTATTGAGCAAGGCGGACTTGTTGCCGCCGGAGGAACGCGCGGGCGCCCCGGCCCGGGCGGGTTTGCCGGAGGCGCTGCTCTTGAGTGCGCACTCGGGTGAAGGATTGAAGGACTTGCTCGAGGCGCTCTGGGTGCGCATCACAGCAGACACGGAAGTTCTGGGAGAACGCGATGACGGATGATCCGCAGGCTGGACGCACTTTGGATGCGATGAATGCTCGCGGGCTGGCCGGCAAGCGCGACTATGTTCGTTCCTTGGAACATCGCCGCGACGAAGAGGCCATGTCGCTGCTGGTGGAATGTCTGTGCGACGAGTCCTGGTACCTGCGGGAGTTGGCGGAGAGCGCCTTGCTGCGCTTGGGCGACCGCGCGGGGGAGACGCTCCTGCCGTTGCTCGAGCAGGGACTGTGGTTCTCGCGCGTGAGCGCCGCTCGGGTGCTCGGACGCTTGGGATATCGTCCGGCTGCCGCCGGCTTGCTGCGCCTGCTCGATGACAGTGTGGAAAGCGTGGCGCACGCGGCGGAAGCGTCGCTCGCGGATCTGGCCCACCGCGGCGGCTCCGTGCGGATCGCGTGGGAATTGCATCGGCGCGAGCCGGAAGTGCGTCCGGTGCTCGTAACGCGACTCGCTGCCCTTGACCGTCCGCTCGGCGAGCGACTGGATCGCATGCTGCGCAACGATGAGCTGATGTGCCGCGAAGACCCCGACGAGCTGCGCGACGACAGCGTGCTGGTGCGAGCGAGCGAGGAAGGTGTCGAGTGGGAGATGCTCACGGGGCCGCCGGTTCCGCGCTCCAATCCTGTCGAGCTCCCGACCGCCGATTCCACGCGGACGGACACTCCCTGATCGCGGCGGCGCCCCCGTACGCCGCCGCGCTCGCGCAACTCCACGCGAGTGTCCGCGAGAAGCCACGCGGCGCCGCACGCGTGCAGTCTCTGTCGTTCGATGAGCCCGACTACCCCGAGGCGCTGCGCTCGCTCGCATCGCCGCCGGCCCGTCTCCACATCCGCGGCAGTCTCCGCCATCCGCCCGCGCGCTCCGTGGCGCTGGTGGGTTCTCGCGCGGCATCGCCATATGGCTTGGCCATGGCAGGCCAACTCGCGCGTGATCTCGTCGCACTTGGATATGCGGTGGTGAGCGGCCTGGCTCGGGGTATCGACGCGGCGGCCCACGAGGGCGCGCTGGCGGGCGATGGCGTGACCGTGGCAGTGCTGCCCTCGTCGCTTTCGGACATCACGCCAGCGCAGCACGGCGCACTGGCGGAGCGTGTCGCGGTGCGCGGGGCATTGGTCAGCAAGGTCGAATGCGGCGGACCCTTCGGGCGTGGTGCGTTCGTCAAACGCAACCGGATCATTGCCGCCCTCGCCGGGGTCACGGTCGTGGTCGAGGCCAGCGCGATGAGTGGGGCACTGCGCACCGCCGAGGTGGCGCTCGCACTCGGGCGGCCGTTATTGGCGGTGCCGGGCGATGTCGATCGACCGACGGCGCAGGGAACGCTCCGATTGTTGCGCCAGGGTATCCGCCCCTGCGGTGATGCGGGGGACATCGTCCGCGCGATCACTGCAGCCTACCCGCCGGAACACGCGAGCGATCCGCTGGCGCGCTTCACCGCGGCGCTCGATGGTGTCCCCCGCACTCTCGAGCAACTTGCTGGCCTGGCGGCGCTGCCCTTGCCGGAGGCGAGCGCATTGCTCCTGCGCTTGGAGTGGAGTGGCGTGGTCCGGCGGGAATCGGGCGGACGCTGGTGCATTCGCGGGCCGGGGGCGCGATGAAGCCGTCCCATATCGTGGAGACGATGCTACTGCGCGGCGTGACTGCGGGTCTGGGCGCCATGCCGTGGAAGCGTGCGATCGGCGCCGGCGCGTTCCTCGGCAGCCTCGTGGGTGCGCTCGGGTTGCGTGCGAAAGTCGCGCGCGAGAACCTGGCCCGAGCATTCCCGGAGCGCACTCCCGCGGAGTGTGCTGCGTTGCTCGCCGAGCATTACCGCGAACTCGGCCGCGTCGCCGCGGAATACCCGCACATGCCCGCGATCGTGCGCTCCAAGGAGGGCGAGGTGGTGCTGCCGGTGCGAGGACTGGAACACCTTGAGGCGGCAGCGGCGCGCGGGCGGGGAGTGATCCTCATGACGGGTCACTTCGGCAATTTCGAGTTGTTGGGTGCGTGGCTGACCCGATGGAATCCTGTGGATTTCGTGGTCAAACCCCTTTCCAATCCGGGTGCAGAAGCTTGGCTCGCGGACATTCGGGGTCGTTCGGGCGTGGGCAATATCTCCATCGGAGGCGGAGTCAAGCGCGTGTTCCAGGCGCTGCGGCAGAAGCGTTGGGTCGCGATGCTCGCCGACCAGGATGCGCGACGCCATGGGGTGTTCGTGCCGTACTTCGGCATCCCGTCCAGCACGCCAGAGGGACCAGCACGGATCGCGCTCGCTTCGGGCGCGCCGATTGTCTTTGGTTGGGTGGTGCGACAGCCGGATGGTCGGCACGAACTCACCATCGAGCCACCGCTCGTGCCGCAGGGGGATCCGCGCGACGAGTCCGCCGTGATCGCACTCACGGCGCAGCACACCGCGCTACTCGAAGCTGCCGTGCGCCACGCGCCCCAGGCGTGGTTCTGGTTGCATCGCCGTTGGAAGACCGCGCCGCCGCTCGTCGGCGCCAAGGAGGGTTGATGCATCGCTTCGAGATCCGCGTGCGGTACGGCGATACCGACCAGATGGGGTGGGCCTACTACGGGAACTATCTGCGTTGGTTCGAGATCGGGCGCGCGGAGATGCTGCGTTCGCTGGGGCGCAGTTACCGCAGTATCGAGGAGGACGATGGCATCCTCCTGCCGGTGTTGGAAGCCCGCTGTCGTTACCGACAGGGCGCGCGTTACGACGAGCTGGTCACGATCGAGAGCGGAGTATTGTCGGTGGCTCGAGCCACGATCCGGTTCGGCTACCGCCTGATCGGGGAGGGTGGCAAGCCGCTCGCACTCGGATTCACGGAGCATTGCTGTGCGGATCGCGATGCCAGGCCGGTGCGGCCATCGCCCGCTCTGCTCGAGCTGCTCGAACGCTCGCCGCGCGTGCCACCGGAGTTGGCCGTCGCCATGCAAGGGCACGCGACGAGCTGAGCGCTTCGCTGGGCTGCGGGAGTGCATCGCTCATTTGTGCGGGAGCGAGCTGGCCTCGATCAGGTGGTGAACCCCAGCTCCTTGCCCTTGTTGTCGCCGACCGTTTTGATCTGGCCGAAGTGTTTCTCGTAGTTCCCCAGATTCTGCTCGAGCGCGAGCAGCAATCCCTTCGCGCCCTGGGGCGTCATCACGATGCGCGAGAACACCCTTGCCTTGGGTAGACCAGGCAGGGCACGAGCGAAATCGAGGATGAGTTCCGCCTGCGAGTGGGTGATGAACACGACGTTCGAGTAGATGCCTTCGGCTTCCCGCTCGCCAAGATCGATCTCGATGGTCTGCGGCTGTTGGGGTGCGTCCACGGGGCGTCTCCGGTGCAAGAGGTGGGTGCTCGGCGCAGCCGGTCGGGCGCGCACGCTTCGCACCATAGGAACGGGAACTGGGCAGGGTCAAGACGCCGCCGCGGGATGCCGATGACCCAAGGGCGATCCGGCCCATGGAGCACCCACCCTGGCTCGCTTCACTCGGAGACCGAATGGACCTGTCCTCGCGCCGCCAGAGCCCCGTCGAAGCCAGCGGCGCTGTGGCGGCCACGCTCACCGCCATGCTTGCCTGCGACGCGGACCTCGACGCGCTCGAACGGACGCTGCTCGCGGCCGCCGTCCATCGGCAGGGCGGCGCCTCGGTCGGCGCGTGGTTGCTGCGCTGGGACGCGCGCCGAGGGTTGCTCGAGGGTTGGCGGGCCGCAACTCCCGGGCCAGACTCCGAGCAACTTTCCACTTCACTCGCGAGCGCTCGTCGCGCAGCGCCCGTGGAAAGCCCGCTCGACCAACGCGCGCGCGCATGGGCAGAACCGGCCGACCGCCTCGAAGGTGCGCTGGGTGCGGCATGGCGGAGCGGCGAGTGTGCCGAGGGCGACGCCTCGGAACAACCCGGCGCGCCGTGGAATGCCCCCCAGCGCGTGGGATGCATTCCGCTTCGCCGCGGCCCAGCACCCTTCGGCGTGCTGCTCATGGCATGGAACGATGCGGCTTCGGCGCAAACCGGCATGGCGTACCTGGGCGGCTTGCATGAGGCCGCCGTGGCAGCGCTGGCGGCGCAAGGGCGCGCGGCTGAAGTCCGCCGCCGCACGCGGCAGATGGCAGCGCTGGCAGAGTTCACCCACGCCTCGAACTCCGCGATCAATGTTGCCGAGGCAACGCATCTGGTGGCGCGATTGTCGGCGCAGGGCGTCTCGGCGCGGGGGTCGGCGGTCTATCGCCTGAGCGGCGACGAATGGACGGTCGTGGTTGCGCATGGCGCTGCCGCCTCGCGCGATGGATTCGCGCGCGCCTTCCTTGCGACCGCGTCCGAATGTGCCCGCCAGCAAAGGCTGCTCTCGGGGGACTCACCGTCCGACGCGATGGAAATGCCCGACTCGGTGGCGGAGGAAACCTCCGCATGGGCCGCCGCGCCGCTCATGGCCTACGGCCGCGTGCTGGGGGTGCTGGTGGTGCACGATGGACGCGAACGCGTCGGCGGTTGGGAGCGCGGCGACCTCGAGTTCATGGGGGTGCTGACGGATGCCGCGGCGCTCCTGCTCGAGCACGCCCGCAGGCTGGAGGAGCTGGAACGAGGCGAACGGCAACGCACGGACCTCGCCTCCCGGTTACGCGAACAGGATCGCATGGTCTCGCTGGGCGAACTGGCTGCACGCGTGGCGCAGGAATCGCGGAACCCACTGGCGAGTATTTCGGCGTTTGCGCGTCGGGCGCACCGGGGTCTGGCCGAGGATGATCCGCAACGCGAGTATCTGGAGATCGTCGTGCGCGAAGCCGAACGGCTGGAGGCCATGCTGCAGGAGCAGGCCCAATACGCGCAGCTGGAGAAACCTCGCTTGCGCATGGAGAACCTGAACGCCTCGGTGCAGTCGGCGCTGCAGGGCGCCAGCGAAACGCTCGTACGCCGACGAGTCCGCCTGCTCAAGTCGCTCGCGCCGGACTTGCCGCAGTTGTTGCTGGACGCGCCGCGCATCCAACGCGTGGTCGAGAATGTCGTGGCATTCGCTCTGGAGTCGGTCTCGGTTGGAGGGCGCATCCGAGTCGAAACGCGGCGCGTGAACGTGTTCGTCATGGTCGAGATCGCGCATGATGGCGCGCGCCAGGGCGGCGACCTGTTGGAGCACCTGTTCGTGCCCTTCGCGCAGGGCCAGCCGGTGGGCGCATCGGTCGGGCTGGGTGTGGCCCAGCAGATCGTGCGAGAGCATGGGGGTGAGGTGCGCGTGCGCAGTGAGGGCGAGTGGGGAACGGTGTTCTCGTTCACACTTCCCATCATGGAGAATCAGGACCGGCGTCTGGCGTCCGATCGGCGAGGGAGTGCTTTGGATCGCCGCCGGCGCACCCCCGAGGACGGCACTGCCTCCTGAGCGCTAGACGCTTGTGCGACTCAGGGTTGACGCGCATTCGGGGCGCGTGCTAGAAATCGCGCCCCTCTGGGTCCGCAAGGGCCTGCGCTGGACTTCTGCCACCCTAGCTCAGTTGGTAGAGCACACGACTGAAAATCGTGGTGTCCCCAGTTCGATTCTGGGGGGTGGCACCATCTGGACGGACCTCCTGCCTCTGCGTCGCCAGGGCGCAGGGATCCTTGCAAAGAAGCGGGCTGGTGTAGCTCAGCTGGTAGAGCACGTCACTCGTAATGACGGGGTCACCGGTTCGATTCCGGTCACCAGCTCCATACAAGAAGAGCCATCGTCCCCCTGCGGGGCCGGGGCTTGAGGACACGGGCCGATGCCGCGCGCCACCGTGCGCCGTGCGTCGGCCTTTCCTACATACCGGTGTCGGTCGTGGCGCCGGGTCGGGGAGGACCGCTCCATGAGCACTCCACTCATGATCTCGGTGGCCGGGGTGCGGGGGATTGTCGGCGATTCGCTGACGCCCGCCGTGCTCGCGACATTCTCTGCTGCCTTCGCCCGATCGCTGGGGGACGGCCCGATCGTCGTGGGACGGGATGCGCGCGTGTCCGGCCCGATGGTGCTCGACTCGGTGCGTGCGGGCGTTGTCGCAGCGGGTCGCGACATTGTCGACATCGGGCTGGCGACCACACCCACCACCCAGATCGCAGTCGAACACCTGCGCGCCGCCGGCGGCATCATCCTGACGGCCAGCCACAACCCGGCGGAGTGGAACGCGCTCAAGTTCCTCTCCGACCGCGGTGAGTTCCTCGGTGCGGCCGAGGGTCGCGCCGTGCGTGAGCGCTTCGAGAAGCAGATCGATCTGTGGTGTGCATGGGATCGGCTCGGGCATGTGCGGCAGGAGGAGCGCGCGCTCGCCTGGCATCTGGAGCGGGTGCTCGGGCTCGAGTATCTGGATCTGCCCGCGATCCGCGCCCGGCGCCTGCGGGTTGTGGTGGATGGCTGCGCCAGCGTGGGCGGCATCGCGATCCCCGCGTTGTTGGAGCAATTGGGCGCCAGTGTCGTGCCACTCGACTGCGAGCCCACGGGACGATTCACCCGGGTGCTGGAGCCCTTGCCGGAACACCTCGGCGCACTCGGGCGCGCGGTACAGGAGTCCGGCGCGGATCTGGGTATCGCGCTCGATCCCGACGCCGATCGCGCGGCATTTGTCGACGCGGCGGGGCTTCCCTTGGGGGAGGAGTATACCGTGGCGCTGGGTGTGCGCGTGGTGCTGGCCCGCAACACGGGTGCGGTGGTGACAAACCTCAGCACCTCTCGTATGCTCGACCAAGTGTGTGCTGCAGCTCAGGTTCCACTGTATCGCACCCCTGTGGGCGAGGCTCATGTCGTCGCCGCCATGCGAGCTCACGGCGCGGTTGCCGGTGGCGAGGGCAATGGCGGCATGATCCTTCCCGCCGCCCACCTTGGACGCGATGGTTTGGTGGCCATGGCGCTGGTGGCGCAGGCCATGAGCACCGGCGCGAGTCTTCGGGAGCTGGCGGATTCCCTGCCGCACTACGCCATGATCAAGGACAAGCTCGACCGGGGTGGGGTGCCGTGGGAGCAGGCGGCGGAACGCCTGCAGCAATCGTTCGAGGGATGGTCGTTGGACACCGTGGATGGACTGCGTTTCAGTCAGGGTGACGAGTGGGTGCATGTGCGTGCTTCGGGGACGGAACCCGTGGTCCGGGTGATCGCAGAATCTCCGGAGACGGCGCGTACCCGCGAGATAGTTGAGCAGGCGCGGCGGGCGTTGTAGTCCGAACACATCCTTGCAGACGCGCGGGGCGGGTCGCCCGCGCAGGAGGTCTCAACGCATGTGCGGCATCGTGGGCTATGTGGGCAATCGTGATTGCCTCGCTGTCCTGATCGAGGGGATCAAGCGGCTCGAGTACCGCGGCTACGATTCCTCGGGCGTCGCCATCCAGACCGCCAAGGGTCTCGAGGTGGTGAAGTCCGCCGGCAAGATCCGTGCGCTCGAAGCGCGGCTGCAACAAGGGGCGCCGCGCGGCACCTTTGGGATCGCGCACACGCGCTGGGCCACGCACGGCGAGCCCAACGATGTGAATGCCCATCCGCATACCGACGAGCAGGGCACGGTCGCGTTGGTACACAACGGGATCATCGAGAACTACTCCACACTCAAGAGCGCGCTGCAGGCCGAGGGACATGTCTTCCACACCGAGACCGACACCGAAGTGCTCGCGCACCTGATCGAGAAGTACCTCAAGCGCGGGCTGAAGCTCGAGCGCGCAGTCGGTGCAGCGCTGCGCGATGTCGAGGGAACCTACGGGATCGCGGTGATGTGCACGGCCGAGCCGGGTGTGCTCGTGGGCGCCCGGCACGGCAGCCCGATGGTCGTCGGGCTCGCGGATGGGGAGTACTATCTGGCCTCCGATGTGGCCGCGATCGTCGAACACACGCGCCAGGTGATCTACCTGGACGATGGTGAGATGGCGGTGCTCTCGCCGGACGGGTTCCACACGGCCACGGTCTCGAACGAGCGCGTCGAGAAGGAGGTCCACGATGTCGATTGGGACCTCTCGCAGATCGAGAAGGGCGGCTTCGACCACTTCATGCTCAAGGAGATCATGGAGCAGCCCGACGCGGTGCGGAACGCGATGCGTGGCCGGGTCAACGCCGAAGAGGGATTGGCAAGATTGAACGGGCTCAATATGACGCCCGAACAGCTTCGCGAGATCAAACGCATCATCATCCTTGGATGCGGCACCTCGTGGCACGCCGGCCTGATCGGCGAGTACATGCTGGAGGAGTTCGCGCGGATCCCCGTCGAGGTGGAATATGCCTCGGAGTTCCGTTACCGCAATCCCATCCTCGATGAGGGCACTCTGGTTCTGGTGATCTCCCAGTCGGGCGAGACCATCGACACGCTTGCCGCGATGCGCGAGGCCCGGCGCAAGGGCGCGCGGGTGGTGGGCGTGGTGAATGTCGTGGGCTCGACCATCGCACGCGAGTCGGACGGCGGCGTTTACATCCACGCGGGTCCCGAGATCGGGGTCGCCTCGACCAAAGCGTTCACGAGCCAGGTCACCGTGCTCGCGCTGCTGACGCTGGCGCTGGGTCGGCATCGCGGATTGTCGCGGGATCACGGCATCGAGATCGCAAAAGAATTGTTGGGGCTTCCCGAGAAGATCGAGAAAGTGCTCGCCACCGACGAGGCCGTGAAGCGGATCGCCGAGACCTACGGGAAACACAACAACTTCATCTACCTGGGCCGCGGGTTCCAGTTCCCGGTGGCACTCGAGGGCGCGCTCAAGCTCAAGGAGATCTCGTACATCCACGCCGAGGGCTATCCCGCAGCCGAGATGAAGCATGGCCCGATTGCGCTGATCGACGAACACATGCCGGTCGTTTTCATCTGCACGCGCGATTCGGCGTACGAGAAGGTGGCGAGCAACATGATGGAGGTGCGGGCACGCAAGGGCCGCATCATCGCCATCGCCACGGAAGGCGATACCGAGGTCAAGCATCGCGCCGATCATGTGCTGTATGTGCCCGCATGCATCCCCATGTTGCAGCCCATTCTCTCGGTCATCCCATTACAGTTGCTGGCCTACCATGTCGCCGTCGCGCGCGAATGCGATGTGGATCAACCGCGCAATCTCGCCAAGAGCGTCACGGTCGAGTGAGCCTCGGGAAGGGGACCTCATGAAGAGCCCGTTGAATGTGGATGGCGCCCCCAAGGCGATCGGCCCGTACGCACAGGCGCAAGTCGTGCGATTGCATGGCGGCAACAAGCTGCTGTTCAGTTCCGGCCAGATCGCGCTGGACCCTGCGACGATGGAACTGGTCGAAGGTGGGGTGAAGGAGCAGTCGGAGCGCGTGCTCCTGAATCTGACCGCGGTCCTGCGCGGGGCGGGTCTGGGGCTGGGGGATGTGGTGAAGACCACGGTGTATCTTGCGGATATGCAGGACTTCCAGGCCATGAACGAGGTCTACGCTCGGCATTTCGGGGACACGTTGCCGGCACGCACGACCATTGCTGCGGCGGGGTTGCCGCGCAATGCCAAGGTCGAGATCGATGTCGTGGCGGTGGGGCGCGACCTCTAGTGTCCAGGGGCCTCGTTGTCCTGTTCACCCGTGCTGCACGAGGGGATCGTGACTCGACGCCAACCCAGTGATGTCCGGCTCACCGCCACGGTGACCAGCGCGGGTTGCGCCGCCAAGTTTGGCCCGGGCGACCTACGCAACGCGCTCGCACTGCTG
>JANLOU010000535.1:0-4678 GCA_031366735.1 Candidatus Eiseniibacteriota bacterium | reverse complement strand
GCGCCCTGGCGGCGGCTGCGTGTGGCAAGGCTCTCGGCCTCGGCAGGGTCGCGCAGGCGCTGCAGCATGGTCGCCGCGGCGGCTTGTGTGGGCAGCACCAAGCGCACGATGCGCGCGTGCGCAGGCACATCGAACTCATGCCCGCTGCCGCGGAAATACTTCTGCAGCGTCAGCGAGTCCCGCGCGATCTTCTCGTACACCTCGCGTTGCACGAACATCGACACCTCGATCAACTCGGCGCGGGAGGTCAGCGCTTCCACCACCTGGGGGTGCTCGAGCAGGCGGTTCGCCTCGGCCTGCTCGCGCAGGTGCCGCTCGAACAAGCCGTTCTGCACCAACTCGCGCACCGCCGCCACGCCCTCGATGCGCGGGCGGTACAGCGGGTTCAACTTGCGCCATGCGGTCAAGAGCTGCGGCACCGTGTAACGCCCCACGCGGCTCTCGGCCAGCGATCCGGCGGAATCGGCTGCGGCCACCTGCGGCAACATTCCCGCCACGCGCAGTTGCTCGCCCAGCGTCATGTTGGCGTCCCGCTTGGGGAGCGAATCGAACGCCGCGGCCACGCGCGCCACCAAGGCGTCGTTGTACCGGGGCGCCAGCCACACCATGGCCGACTCGCGCGCCGCCACCCCGAGCGCGCCGCGGTCCTCGATCGGCTCCTGCCCCGCGCGCGCCCGGCGTAGCGCCGTCTCGCGCAGCGCCGAGTCCAGCACGGCGTCCAGCACCAGCCGGTCGCGCAGGGCCAGCCACTGCCCGGAATCCCGGGCCGACCACGCCCAACGCTCGTTTGCCACCCGGGCGGCCAGAAGTTGCTGCTCCACCAGCAAACCCAAGAACTCCCGGCGCTGTTTCGGGGTAATAGAATCGGCTGCCGTGCCCAGCTTGGCCAAGGCCGCTCGGAACCGCTCCACCGTGATATCGGGGCGGCCGGGGACCCGCGCCAGCACGGAGTCGGGCAGGAACGCCGCCCTGCCGATGCGGGCGGCGAGCAGGGCGGGCGAGGGAGCGCCGCCCAGTTTGATCGTCCCCATGCCGGCGCCCGATTTCTGGGCAAGGGCCAGCGGGCTCAGCAGCAGCAGCAGGGTGCAGGTTGCGCAGCAGGCGCGCAGCGTCATTTTATGGATTCATCCTTTCGTCCACGGCAGGGTCATCGGCTCGCGGCACTCTAGAACATGAGCGCACATCCCAGTAGCCAGTGAACCCGAGCTTGCCCTGCATCCGACCGCTCCCTAGACTCCCGGTCCTCATGCGAACTGCGACCCGGCTGCACGCGCTCCACCTCTGTCTGCTGATCCTCGCCTCCAGCACCGCGGCGCACGCCGAGGGGTTGGTGGTGCGCGCCGCCGATGTCCGCGGCATCACGCTCGAACTGCGCCTGCCCGAGTGGAGCCTGTCGGCCCCGGCGCCCGATGGCCGCGTGACGGTGCTGGGAGTGCCGCGCGCGCACTCGCTGGCCGAGCCGGGCCGACCGCTGCTGCCCGCCTGGTCGGGCGTGGTCGCGCTGCCGCCCGATGCGCGCCCCAGTGTGCGCGTGCTGGCCAGTGACCCCGAAGTGACGCGCGAGGGCGTGCGCATGGCCATCGCGGGCAAGCCGGTGTTCCGCGACGAGCAGGACGGCATGGGCGTGCAGCCCACCATGGACGAAGTCCCGCCGGTGCTCGACGGCGTGTGGCCGGCCGCAGCGGTGCAGATGGGCAAGCCCTACTCGTTCCGTGGGCGGCGATTGGTGTCGCTCGAGGTGCGCCCGTTCCGCTACGACGAGACCACTGCGCGACTTTCGGCGATGGGCACGCTCACGGTGCGGATCGAGTTCAACCGGCCCAGCGGCGCTGCGGCGTTGGCGGTGACCGGGGAGTCGGTCGACCGGCATATCGATGCGGTGCTCGAACATTCCGTGCTCAACTGGACGCAGGCGCAGCCATGGCGCCAATCGCCCGTGGCCGCCTCCGCCCGTCCGCGCGATGGCGGGTTGTTCGGCCGAACGCGTGCGCTTGGCGGCGCGCCCACCTCGCAGCCCGAAGTGCGCATCAAGTGCGACTCGACCACGCTCTACCTGTTCCCCTACGACGAGTTGAGCGCCAAGGGCTATCCCGTGGGCGTACCGGTGAGCCAGGTCAGTCTGGTGCGGCACGAGTATCTGGAGAACGCCACTCCGCCATTCACGGTGATCGAACTGCCGTGCGAGGTGCAGGACGCCAACACCAACGGCATCTTCGATTCGGGCGATGGCATCTGGGCCTATGTCCGACTCTGGTCGGAGCGTTCCGGTGCGTCGCAGTTGCAGCGGCTGTGGGGCGATGCCGAGGTGGTGTACGCCACGCGCAACACCGCGGGCGGGCTGCGCATGCCGAGCCGCGCGGGTTGGCGCAATACCGTCGGGCTCACCCCGCTGTTCTCGTATCCGCAGAAGGATCACTGGGAGCGCCACTTCGCCCGCATGATGGAGAAGATCGGGCTGCCCACCGACACCACGATCGACCTGTTCCACTGGAACGAGATCGCGCTGTATTACAGCCGCCCCGACACCATCCGGTTCTCGGTCAACGACATCGACACCTCGCGCACCACGCAGTTCACGGTCAACTGGGTGGGCAATCAGTTCAACTCGCACTTCATGTCGGCGGCGGTCAAGAACGGCAGTGGGCAGCTCACCTCGGTGGCCGACTCGGTGTTCTGGACCAACAAGTACCCGTTCACCGCCAGCACCAGCATCCGCGGCTCGGCGCTGTCCGAGGGCAATACGAACTTCTTCCGCCACTGGGGCAAGACCTTCGCCTCGCCGCCGGATCCCACCACGAACAATACCTGCAGCGTCGGGCTCAACTGGTTCGAGACCCTCTACTGGCGCCGCTACAAGGCGCTCGGCAGTCGCATCGCGTTCAACAATGGCGACGCGAGCGGCGAAGTGCAGATGCAGGTGGATGGGTTCCTGGGCGACGAACTGCATGTCTACGATGTCACCGATCCCGAGCTGCCGGTCAAGCTCACGATCGCGCCGGCGCAGATCACCGCGGGCTTCACGCTGAGCTTCGTGATGCAGGATTCCATCGTGGCGGGCGCGCGTCGCTCCTATGTGGCGGCCGCGGGCCAGAATCCCTACGACCCCACGGTCGGCCCGCGCATTCCCGCCAGCTCGGACTTCTCGGTCGTGACGCAGCGGGCGTTGTATGCGGCCTCGGCGTGCGATTACCTGTTGGTGGTGCCCGAGGCGTTCCTGCCCGCGGTCCAGCCCTTGGTGGACCTGCGCACCTCGCACGGGCTGCGCGTGGTGGTGGCGCCGCTCGAGTCGGTCAATGACGAGTTCAATGGCGGTCGGCATTCCGCCGCCGCCGTGCAGCGCCTGGTGCGTTACGCCTACCAGAACTGGAACACGCCGTTCCTGATGCTGTTGGGCGACGGCACGCTCGATCCGCAGAATCTGCGCAAGACCTCGGGGATCGATTGGGTGCCGGTGTTGCCCACGCCGGGCCCGGTGCCGGTGGCCGATGGCTACGAGGTTGTTCCCAGCGACAATCGCTATGGCTGCCTGAGCGGCAACTGCGACCCCATCTATTCCGGCGGCGATGTGGTGCCCGAGCTCATGATCGGCCGCCTGCCGGTCAACTCGTTGGGCGAAGCGGTGAGCACGGTGGCCAAGGTGATCCAGAACGAGGCGCTCACTGGGGACAACTCGTGGCGCCGACGCGTGCTGCTGCACGCGGACGACGCGTATTCGGGCGAGAGCTTCTTTGGCGGCGGCGGCACCGGGAGCAACTACTGCCGGCGCAGCTACGAGGAGCGTTTCCGCACGCTCAACGAGAAGATCGGCAGCATCATCAACCGCGACGCCGGGCTGGGCCTGATGCAGGTGGAGCTGTTCAACCAGCGGTTCTACGAAGGCAACGAGCCATTCATCTTCACGGCCCCTGCCGACACCTGCCGCCCCGACCGCGCCGCCACGCAGACGCGCGTGCACGCGAACATCACGCCCATCCTGTTCACCAAGCTCAATCAGGGCGTGCTGTGGTGGAACTACCAGGGCCATGCCAACGAGTTCGTGCTCTCGCACGAGGACATCTACCGCAATGTCGGCAACTCGAGCGGCGACGACAAGAGCCTGTTCTCGAACGACAACAAGCTCAACCTGTTCTCGGCGTTCTCCTGCCACGCCAACATGTTCGCGCGCGCCGAAGTGCAGCGGAACTCGCAGGGCCCCTCGCTGGGCGAGGAACTGGTCACGCTGCCGCTGCGTGGCTCGGTCGCCTCGTGGGCCTCGGTCTGCTACGAGGTGGTGCCCCGCGATGACTCCAGTCATGTGAATGTCGAGCTGGCGCGCAACCTGTTCGCCGAACCGCCGCGCGATGCCTTCCTGTCCGAGCGCGGTTCGCGCGTGGTGCTGGGCGAGGCGATCCTGGCCACTTACCTCGACTACCTGCCCACGGTGGGCAGCTACGGCTACGAGCGCGGCATCGCCATCTCCTACACGCTGCTGGGCGATCCCGCCACGCGCCTGTCGATCGGCGCGCCGCAGACGCTGGTGACCGCGAACACGCTGATTGTTGCCGACGGGCAGCCCGTGCGCCTGCGGGCGATCGGCGCCAACCTGGATCTGACCGCCGACCTGGTCTCGACCGTGCGCATCGACAGCCTGGGGCTGTATGAAGTGACCAGCACCGGCAGCTCGCCGATTGCGGCCTCG
>JANLOU010000517.1:0-1936 GCA_031366735.1 Candidatus Eiseniibacteriota bacterium | reverse complement strand
ACGCTGAGCATGAGCGCCGGCTCGGCCAGCGCCGAGAGCGCCAAGTGCCGGCTGGCGGCCATGCCGCCAAAAGTGGTGCCGGATTCCAGCGCGAGCAGCGCGAGCAGCACTCGCATGGCAGCGAACAGCGCCACGGTCATGATGAGGTCCCCGGCGAACCCCAGCCCCTGGTGAGCGGTGATCACCGGCGTCCAGGTGCACACGGCCAGCGCCGCGCCGAGGATGAGGTAGGGAGCCACGCGCGCGAGCGGCGAAGCGTCCTCGCTCAACACGGTTTCCTTGCCCGAGAGTTTCACCAAGTCGAGGTAACGCTGCCAGACCGGTGCGCCCCGGCGCATTTGGAGCCTTGCCTTGATCGCCGCCACGACGCCACCCCAGAGCGGCGCGAGCGCCACCAGCAGCAGGGTCTGCAACAGCACCAGCAGGACTTCGAGCATCAGCGACCCCACAACAACAACGCCACAAGTGTGGCGAGTAGGTAGGCGAGGTACAGGTGCAGGCTGCCCGTCTGCAGGCGGCGCGCCTGTTCCGCGACCCACAGCACGGATCGCACGATGGGCGCGAGGACAATGCGCTCGAGCAGGTCCGGAACGCTCGCCGTGACGCGGACGCGGCGGGCGAAGTAGGGCGAGCCCTCCTCGAGCACTTCCACCTCGCGTTGACCGCGCAGGACGGGTTCGAAGATCAGGCGCAGCGGCTTGGTGAATCCAAGCGCCGAGTACTGCATGCGCGCCCCGAGCGGAGCGCCGCCGCTCCATGACGGCGCGCGACGCACCGCGCGCGGGCCCGTGCCCACGCGCAACCACAGGATCGCGAGCCCCGCGAACAGGGCCACCAACATGGCTGCAACAAGCGGTGAGATGCTGCCCGCTTGCAGCACCGCGGGTTGCAGCGTCAACCCGCCCAACCCTTGCAGCGCACGCGCATCGAACTCGGGCAGCAGTGCCGCGATGGGCGCACTCAACGCCGCCACGCTCCAGGGGGCAGCCAATCCCCAGGCGAGCGGCAGCGCTGCGGCGATGAGCAAGACCGTGGTGATGCTTCGAGGAGCTTCGAGCGCCTGCGCCGCGCCAGCGCTTCGGGCGCGTCCCAGAAAGCCGATGCCATACAGCTTGACCATGGCCGCGACCGCGAGCGCACTCGCCAGGGCGAGCCCCGCTGCCGCGAACGGCGCCAGCAGGCGCAACTGGCCTGCCCCGGCGGAGTAGCCGAGGATCAGCGCCTGGAACAACAACCACTCGCCCGGAAAGCACGACAGCGGCGGGAGCGCGCACAGGGCCAGCGTGGCGATGAGCGCGGCGAGGCCGGTGCGGGGCATGCGCCGGGCGAGTCCGCCCAGATGTTCGAGCGAGCGCGACTGCGCGCTGTGGACCGCCTCGCCCACGGCGAGGAACGCGAGCGACTTGGCGAGTCCGTGGCCGACCGCATGGTAGAGCGTTGTGCAAGCGCAATGCCCGCCACGACCGGTTGGCCGGCAGCCGAGAGTTGCGCCGCGAGCCCGGCTCCCACTGCGAGCAGCCCCGCATGCTTGATGGTGGACCATGCGAGCAGGCGCTTGGCGTCGGATTCGACCGCGGCGTAGAGCGCGCCCACCAGCGCCGAGACGATTCCCAGCACCAGCAGCACCGTGCCCCAGTACTGCGGCGGTGCGCCGGGCAACTGCCACGCGAATCGCAGCATGCCGTAGAGCCCGGCCTTGACCATCACGCCCGAGAGCAGAGCGGACACCGGTGCCGGAGCTTCGGGGTGCGCGAGCGGCAACCACACATGGAGTGGCACCAAGCCCAGCTTGGACGCGAACCCGATCGTGAACAGCCACGCCAGCCGTACCGCATCGGCAACCGGAAGGGTCGCATACGCCTGCGACAGTGCGTCGAAGCGGTACGAGCCCGCGTGCCCGGAGAGTGTGAACAAGGCGAGTGCGATGCACGCTGTG
>JANLOU010000515.1:0-1574 GCA_031366735.1 Candidatus Eiseniibacteriota bacterium | reverse complement strand
ACGGCCTGATCGTGCTCGACGACCAGCGCGTGGCGCGCGACGAGTTGCGCAGTGAGTTGACGGAGCTGGCGACGCGTTCGAGCGGGCGCACCATCTTTTTGAAGGGTGATGCCGGAGCCGCGTACGGCGACATCGTGCAGGTGCTCGCCATGCTGCGCGAAGTCGGATTGCAGAACGTGAGTCTGGTGGCCGAGCCGCAGTCCGCGAAATGACTCCCGTCATGGCCCTTCCTCCGACGCCGGAGAAAACGGCTCAGCAGCCACCGCTGCGACTGCGCACGGCCGCGCTGTGGTCCGTGGGTGGGCACGTACTCGTGCTGATTGCGGCGGTGATGCTGACGCGTATCGCCGTCGCGCCGCCGCAGCCGCCCGCATACAACGTCGAGCTGGTGGCCGCGCCGGCGGGGCCACGCGCGCTCGGCGCGGTGTCACGCGGTCCCGAGACGCCCACGCCGCCGGACGCCGCGCAGCCCACGCCTGATCCTGTCGCACCGACGCCCGATGCTCCGGCGACGACGCTTGCGCCGAAGCGCCCTGCGCCCGGAGCAAAACCCGCTGTAAAGCCGACCGTCAAGCAGAAACCCGCTCCGCCGAAGTCCGGTGGCGACGTCGCCGTGCCGGGCAAGACGCCCGCCGGTGGCGGACCGACCGGCGGCCGCGGACGCGATGTCGCGAGCGTGAAAGTGCAGGGGACCGCGTTCCCGTACCCCGGGTATCTCGAAAACATCACGCGCCAGATCGCGCTCAACTTCAGGCCGCGGGCGGGTGTCGCGTTGAAGGCCGAAGTCAGCTTCCTGATCCATCGTGATGGCTCGGTCTCCGAGTTGCGCCTGTCGTCGAAGTCGGGACAGTACGCCTTTGATCTCGAGTGCATCGGAGCCGTGGAGGCGGTGGGTCAGCGCAGGTTGTTCGGTGCGCTGCCGGTCGGCTTCACGGACGACGTGCTTCCTGTCGTTTTCAGTTTCGATCCCAGTGTGTTGAGGTGAGTATCCCGTTCAGACATGTCTACCTGCGTCGCGCACTACGCGCCCTCTTCGTGACGCTCGTTGCCGGAGCGTCGGTCGTCACCGCGCAGCCCGGCGTGCGCCTCGGCCTGATCTACGGCGAAGGCGGCAAACGCCCTGGAATTCTCGTGCTGCCCGTTGCCGGACCGCTGGGTGACTCGCTGCGTACGATCGTGATGCGCGATCTCGACTTCGGTGATCGGGTGACGGTGCTACCGAAGACGACGGCGCTGGCGGTGCCGGTGGGCGCAGGTCCCATCGACTACGCCGCGGCAGCCCGGCTGGGCATCAATGGCGTCGTGCAGATTACCGTGGCGACCGGTGGCGCGACCTTCGTGCTGTATGACGTGTCCGCGAAGCAGGTACTCCAGCGGCGCACACTGCCCGTGCCGGGGGCGCCGTACTCCAGTCTCTGGCGCCTGGCGCTGCACGGCGCGAGCGATCTGCTCGAAGAGTGGATCGGCGGCGAGCATGGCATTGCGGCGACGAAAATCACATACGTCGCGGACGGTCGGATCTGGCTGATCGACAGTGATGGCGCGAATCCGACACCGATTACGCCTGCCGGACG
>JANLOU010000490.1:0-3405 GCA_031366735.1 Candidatus Eiseniibacteriota bacterium | reverse complement strand
AGCTCGCCAAGCACGCGCGCGCGGCGCTCAGTGCGGGCGAGGCCGCGCGTCTTGGTGTGGCCACGGGTGATCTGATCGATCTGACGGGAACCGGCGGCACGGTGACACTCCCCGTCGAGATCGACGACTCTGTGCCCGCGGGCGCGGTATTCGTGCCCTATGCGTATACCGATATTGAACTCAATCGACTCGGGACTTCGAAGGGCGCTGGGTTGCGCATCGGGGTCCGTAAGGGTTCCACGGCCGTCAAGGCCGGAGCCTGAAAGGCCGATGATCGATGGCCGAACTCTGGGGTAACGCAGTTTTCCAAGTCGCGTTCTGGGCGATCTTGAAAGTCGGCATCATCCTGTTCGTGATGCTGACGGTCGTCTCCTACCTGATTCTCGCGGAGCGTAAGGTGTGCGGCCACATCCAGGCCCGCACCGGCCCGAATCGTGTCGGCCCATTCGGGCTGCTCCAGCCGCTCGCGGATGTGGGAAAGCTCCTCTTCAAAGAGGAGTTCGTCCCCGCCGACGCGAACAAAGTGATCTTCCACATCGCGCCGATGTTGGCCGTTTTCCCGGCCATCGTGACGCTCTCGATCATCCCGTTCGGCCCGCCACCCATGTTCCAAGTGACCGATATCCAGGTCGGTGTGTTGCTGTTCCTGGCCATGTCCAGTCTGGGCGTGTACGCCATCACGCTCGGTGGTTGGGCGTCGAATAACAAGTATGCGCTCCTGGGCGGCTTGCGGTCCTCGGCGCAGATGATCTCGTACGAGCTCGCCATGGGGCTCTCGATCATTCCCGTCATCCTCGAGGCCAGTTCGATGTCGCTCAACCACATCGTCGACGCTCAGGCTGGCCCGTTGCAGTTGTACGGACTCACGGTGCCGTTCCTGCCGAACTGGATGCTGTTCAAGCCACACCTGATGCTGCCGTTCGTGATCTTCACCATCACGATGTTCGCCGAGACGAATCGCGCTCCATTCGACCTGCCGGAGGCCGAAGGAGAGCTCGTGGCCGGTTTTCACATCGAGTACTCGAGCATGAAGTGGGCGCTGTTCTTCCTGGGCGAGTATATGAACATGCTGGTGATCAGTTCGATTGCCATCACGCTGTATCTGGGTGGCTGGCGTGGGTTCGGGCCCGAGAAGTTCGGGATCATCTGGTACACGCTCAAGCTTGCGGCCTTCATCTTCTTCTTCATGTGGGTTCGCTGGACCTACCCGCGCCTGCGGTACGATCAGCTCATGAACCTCGGCTGGAAGGTCCTGCTTCCGGCTGCCGTCGTGAATGTGCTCATTGCCGGAATCGTCGTCTATTGGAGGGCGCACTCCTGATGGTTCCGTACCTCTTTCTGGGATTCGCCGCGATGCTCGTGGCGACCGCGCTCATGGTGGTTCTGCACAAGAATCCCGTGACGAGCGCGCTGTTCCTCGTGTTGGCGTTCTGCTCGCTCGCGGGCATCTATCTGCTGATGCACGCCGAGTTCCTCGGCATGGTGCAGATCATCGTTTACGCGGGCGCGATCATGGTGCTGTTCCTGTTCGTGATCATGTACCTGAATCTCAAGCACGATGTGGAGTCCGGCGTACAGACCGCCCTGCGCCGTGGATTGGGGTGGGGGCTGGGGGCGTTATTGCTGTTGACCTCGGGCACGCTGCTCTCGCGCGGCTGGGCTCTGGGGCCTGTGCTCGCGGAACTCCCCGCGCAGGGTGAGGGGAATGCCGCCGCGATCGGCAAAGTGCTGTACTCACGCTATCTATTCCCGTTCGAGATCACCTCGATCCTGTTGCTCGTGGCCATGGTGGGAGCCATCGTGATCGCCAAGGGACGCAAGGGCTCGCACGGGGAGGGCGCATGATCCCGTTGGCCTGGTCGCTCACGCTGAGTGCTGTGCTGTTCACGATCGGCGTGGTGGGAGTGCTCGTGCGGCGCAATGCGCTGGTCATCTTCATGTCCATCGAGCTCATGCTCAATGCCGCGAATCTCGCGTTCGTCGCGTTCGCGCAGCAGATGAACTCTTTGGACGGGCAGATCTTCGTGTTCTTCGTGATGACCGTGGCGGCCGCGGAAGTGGCCATTGGGCTTGCGATCATCGTCAATGTCTTCCGTCTACGCGAGACCATCTTCGTGGACGAGATCAACCTGTTGAAGGGCTGACCGCGTGAACCTGCCAATGCTGTGGCTCATCCCCGCATTACCGCTCGCCGCGGTGCTCCTCAATCTCCTGTTCGGCGACCGGTTGGGCAAGAGGGGCACCAGTGTCCTGGCCTGTGGTGCGGTCCTCCTTGCGTTCGTCGCCGCGCTGCGTGCCGTGCTCCACTTGGCCGGCATGCCGGAAGAGGAACGACGCATCGTCGAGACCCTCTACACATGGATGCGTGTGGGCGACTTCTCGGTGAATGTCTCCTTCCTGTTGGACCCGCTGTCCGCGATCATGGTGTTGGTCGTGACCGGCGTGGGTTCTTTGATCCACATCTATTCCACCGCGTACATGGCCGAGGACCCGTCCTTCCGGCGGTTCTTCATGTACCTGAACCTCTTCATGTTCGCGATGCTCACGCTGGTGCTCGCGGACAACTACCTACTCATGTTCGTCGGTTGGGAAGGGGTCGGCTTGTGCTCGTACCTGCTGATCGGGTTCTGGCACGAGAAGCATTCCGCGACCGAGGCGGGCAAGAAGGCCTTCATCGTCAACCGCATCGGGGATTTTGGCTTCATCCTCGGGTTGTTCTTCCTGATCAACTGGACCGGCTCGGTGGACTTCGAGCGCGTGTTCGCAGCGGCGCCACACTTGTTCCCATTTGGCGGAATCGCGATCACCGCTGCGACGCTGCTGCTCTTCCTCGGGGCCACGGGCAAGAGCGCGCAGTTGCCCTTGTTCGTCTGGCTGCCCGATGCCATGGAAGGCCCCACGCCGGTCTCCGCGTTGATCCACGCCGCGACCATGGTCACCGCCGGCGTCTATATGGTCGTCCGCAGTCATGTGTTGTTCCAGATGGCGCCCTTCACACTCGAAGTGATCGCCATCGTCGGGGCAGCCACCGCGCTCATGGCGGCCACCATTGGCTTGGCCCAGAACGACATCAAGCGCGTGCTCGCGTATTCCACGGTGAGTCAGTTGGGCTACATGTTCTTCGCCTGTGGAGTCGGAGCATTCGGCGCGGGCATCTTCCATGTCATGACGCATGCATTCTTCAAAGCCTTGTTGTTCCTTGGGGCCGGCTCGGTGATTCACGGAATGCACCACGAGCAGGACATGCGAAGGATGGGTGGACTGGCTGGCAAGATGCCCGTGACGCACATGACCATGTTGATCGCGACCATCGCGATCGCGGGCATCCCACCCTTCGCGGGCTTCTTCAGCAAGGACGAGATCCTGGCCGCGGCGTTCGCGAGCGGGCACTATCCCATCTGGATC
>JANLOU010000486.1:0-13520 GCA_031366735.1 Candidatus Eiseniibacteriota bacterium | reverse complement strand
GCGCCCATCCACATGATGAACGCGCCGACGATGCCCATGAGCAGGGCGCTCGACAGTTGCATCACCGACTGCGCCGTCAGCGACGACAACACATTGTCGAGCAGGCGTTGCACGCCTTCCCCGAACACCTTCTGCTCGCGCTGCTCGGCGTGGTAGCCCTTCACCGTGCGCACCGCCCCGAGCGATTCGGTGAGTCGGCCCGTGACATCGGCCTGCAGCCGGCCGCGCTCGCGGAAGATCGGGCGCATGGTGGCGAACGCGCGGTTCAGTACAAGCGTGAAGGCCACGAGGACGCCCGCGGCGATCAAGGTCATGACGGCATTGATGCGCAGCAGCACCACCAACGAGATGGCCGCCGTCAACAGCCCGCCCACGAACTCGACCAGCCCGGTGCCGATCAAGTTCCGCACTCCCTCCACATCGCTCATGATGCGCGAGACGAGCGCGCCCGTCTTGTTGCCGTCGAAGTAGGTGACCGACAGGTACGAGATGTGTGCCTGCACGCGCCGGCGCATCTCGGCGATCAGGCGCTGGCCCTCCTTGGAGAGGAGTTGCATGAGCGCGAACGAAGTGCCGCCCTGGATGAAAGTGGCGCCCAACACACCCCCCACGATCCACGGGAGGAGGTTGATGTCGCGCTTTCCGATCACATCGTCGATCAGGTAGCGGGTGCTCCATGGCAGCACCAGCCCCGAGACGCGGTTCACGATCATCAGTGCGAAGCCTGCGGCGAGCAGCCGGCGGCGAGGTTTGACCAAGGCCCAGATCTCGGGCCAGACCGTTTTGAATGTGAACTTGGGTTTGTCCAACGCAGCGACGGCTGGCGCGACGGCCGGGGGCGTGGAAGGTGTTGCACTCATGCGGTGGCGACTCCTCAATAGGGTAGGCCCGCATCGTAACGCAGGCGGCAGGTGACGCCCACCGGGAGGCTCCCCTATACTGCCCGATGTATCTTCCACCTTGGCCAACGAAGGAAATCACTTGTGAGCCATGTCTCCCAACTGCGGCTGCGCGACCCGCTCGTAGAGTCCGCGCGCCTCAAGATGCTCGAGAGCGTGAGCCTGTCCCAGGAGGAGGGCGTCAGCTTGTTCGACGCTCCCGTCCTTGAACTGGGCCGACTCGCGGACGCCTATGCCCGCGACAAGCATGGCGACCGCGTGTACTTCACCGTCAATCGCCAGTTGAATCCCACCAATGTCTGCGTGCTCGCGTGCAAGTTCTGCGACTACGCCAAGAAACCTGGCGCCGAGGGCGCCTACACCATGACCAAGGAGCAGATCCTCGCGCATGTGGATCCGGACATCACCGAGATCCACATCGTGGGAGGGCTGCACAACAAGTGGCGTTTCGATGACTACCTCGACATCATCCGGTGGGTGAAAGCGAAGAAGCCTTCGTTGAGCGTGAAGGCATACACCGCCGTCGAGATCGATTTCTTCTGCCGACTCACCAAGAAGCCTGCCGAGTGGGTGTTGACGCAGTTGCGCGAGTCGGGCCTCGACGCGCTGCCCGGCGGCGGCGCGGAGGTGTTCAGCGAGCGCGTCCGACGCGAACTGTTCGGCCAGAAGATCGGCGCCAAGCGTTGGCTCGAGATCCACGAGATCGCGCACCAGTTGGGCATTCCCAGCAACAGCACGCTGCTGTATGGACATATCGAGACGCGGGCCGAGCGGGTGCAGCACATGATCGACCTGCGCGACCTGGAGCGCCGCGCGCCCGGGTTCTTCGCATTCATTCCGCTCGCCTTCCAGCCCGGCACCACGGGGTTGGTGCGCAGGCAGGCCTCGGCCATCGAGGATCTCAAGACCATCTCGATCTCGCGGCTGATGTTCGACAATGTCCCGCATGTGAAGGGCTACTGGATCATGCTCGGACAGGACACGGCGGCGGCGGCCATCAACTTCGGCGCCTCCGACCTGGATGGGACGATTGGCCAGGAGAAGATCGCGCATGCGGCCTTGGCCAAGAGCCCGGTGGGCATGGCCGAGTTGGGAATGGTGCAGATGATCCGCGAGGCGGGCAAGACCCCCGTGCAACGCGACGCGTTGTACCGGGTGATCCGCGAGTATCCGCGCGCCGAAGCGGCTGCGCCCATCGCCGCTTCAGCCTAGCCGTATTCCGCCGCGCTCGGCGCGGCGATCAGGAGGAACGCATGGCTCACCAGCACTCGCCCGGATTCCTCGCCATCGTCCAGGACGCGAAGTCGCGCGTGAAGGAGTTCGGCGTGGAGGAGTTCTGCGAACGCCTGCAACGAGGCGAACGCTTCATCCTGATCGACACGCGCGAGGACAACGAGTGGGCGAAGGGGCATCTGCCCAGCGCGCACCACATCAGCAAGGGTGTCATCGAGCGCGACATCGAAACTGCCGTGCCGCACAAGGACGCGCCGATCGTGCTGTACTGCGGCGGCGGATTCCGGAGCGCGCTCACCGCGGACAATCTGCAGAAGATGGGTTACACGAATGTGGTCTCCCTGGATGGTGGCTGGCGGCTGTGGAACGAACGCGGCCTGCCCGTCGTGGTGCCCGAGGGAGCCCCCGACACGCCGGCCTGAGCGAAGTGCTGCAAGGGGCTCGCCATTGCCTTACATTGCTGGCCGCCACCTTGCCCCTGCTCCCGCCACGGAGGGATCTGTGCCCGAGTCGACCGCGCCGCTGTTCCACGCCACGCCATTCAGCGAGCCGCAACAGGTCCTCGAGGCGATCTTCGGCTACCGCGAGTTCCGTCCGGGCCAACGCCATCTGATCGATGCCGTGCTCGCGGGGCGGGACTGCATCGGGGTGATGCCCACGGGAGCGGGTAAATCGCTCACCTTCCAGTTGCCGGCCAAGCTCATGCCCGGCACCGTGCTGGTGCTCTCACCGCTGATCTCGCTCATGAAGGATCAGGTGGACGCGCTCACGCGACTGGGATTCCGTGCCGCGTTCCTCAACTCGACGCTGTCGTTCGAGGAGCGTCGGGAGCGACTCGGCCAACTGCGCCGCGGCGAGATCGAACTGCTGTACATGGCGCCCGAGGCGCTCGAGGGCTCGCTGCGCGGGATGATCGCCGAGTGCCCGGTGAGTCTGGTGGTCGTGGACGAAGCCCACTGCATCAGCCAGTGGGGACACGATTTCCGCCCGGCGTACCGCAAGCTGCAGGGACTCAAGCAGGAGTTGGGCGACATCCCCGTGCTCGCCTTGACGGCCACGGCCACGCGCAAGGTGACGGGCGACATCATCCGCCAACTGGGCATGCGCAAGCCCGACGGGTTCAAGGGCTCGTTCTATCGTTCGAACCTGCGGATCATCGGGCAGAAGAAAGGCGAGGTCGACGGCAAGAAGCGCGATGTGCGCCGCGACTTGTTGGGCCTGCTGCACCGGCACCGCGGTTCGAGCGCGATCGTGTACTGCATGAGTCGGCGCTCGGTCGACAGCACGGCCGCCTACCTGCAAGAGCGCAGCATCCGCGCGGTGCCTTACCACGCAGGGCTCTCGGACGCCATGCGCACCAAGCATCAGGACCTGTTCGCACGCGACGAGGTGGATGTGGTGGTCGCGACCGTGGCGTTCGGCATGGGCATCGATAAGAGCAATGTGCGCTTGGTGGTGCACCGGGACATGCCCAAGAGCATCGAGGCGTGGTATCAGGAGATCGGGCGCGCGGGACGCGACGGGCTCGGGAGTGATTGCGTCGTGTACTACTCGTGGGCCGATGTGATCGGCTACGACTCCTTCTTGAGCGGTATCGAGGATCCGGAGTTGCGCGAGGAGACCCGGCGCAAGACCGTGGAGCTATTCCGCCTGCTCGATCGAGGCAGCTGTCGGCATCAGGCCGCGTGCGCCTACTTCGATGAATCGCTCGAGCCCTGTGGGGGCTCCTGTGACATCTGTGCCGGGGTCGGTGTCGGCGATCTGGTCGGGTCCGTGCGCGGGACGGTGGGCGCCGCGGCGACCGTCAAACGAGGAGGTGGCAGTGGCGCACCCGACTTGGACGACGCCGGCGCTGAGCGCTTCGAGCGCTTGCGCGCGTTGCGCAAACAACTGGCCGATTCCGAGAATGTGCCCGCCTACATCGTGTTCAGCGATGCCGTGTTGAGGCATCTTGCGTCGCTGCGCCCGAGCACACCGGATGAACTGCTGCGAGTTCCCGGCATCGGCCCAGCCAAGCTCGAACGCTACGGCGCGGCCTTCCTCAAGGCGCTTGCCGAGGGTTGAGCCGTCGGCCCGCGCGAGGCTCGACGCTCCCGCGGGCACGCTGTATCGTCAGCCGCCCATGGAACCCACCCGCCTCACGATCGCCACCGTTGCCGCCCGCATTCCGTATGCCAACGCTGCGCCCTTCTATGCCTTGTGGACGAACGCTCCGTTCGCGGTGCGCAATCTGGTCCCGCGCGACCTGGGCCGCGAGGCCGAGGCCGGGGGCGTCGACCTGGGGCTGATGGCAGTGGGGGACTATGTGCGGCTGCAGGATCGCTTCGAGATGCTGTCGCCCATGGGCGTGGCGGCTCGCGGCGAAGTGCAGTCGGTGCTGTTGTTCTCTCGCCGGCCGGCGCAGACACTCGCCGATGCCGTGATCTCGGTGACACCCGAAACCTCGACCTCGGTCCGGTTGCTGAAGCTCTTGCTCAATGTGCGTCGCGGCCTGCCAGGTGTGCGCTTCGTGAGAGGGCTCGAGCCCGCGCAGGCGGATGGCCTGTTGCTCATCGGCGATGCCGCCATGCGAACACGCAAGCGCCCTCCCGAGGGCTTCGTGCATACACTGGATCTGGGCGCGGACTGGCTCGATTGGACCGGGCTGCCGTTCGTCTACGCGGTATGGGTCGTGCGGTCGGCGCTCGACCCCGTCCTCAAGCACGAGCTGCGCGCGTTCCTCGAAGCCTCGCTCGCGGCGGGCTTGGCCAGCCTGCCCGAAGTGGCGCGGCAACTCACCGAGCCCGGTTGGACCGCCGACGAGCTGGAAGGCTACCTGCGCCGATTCGCGTACCGATTCGGACCCGAGGAGCTCAAGGGATTGGCGCGATTCGAGGAGTTGTTGCGCGTTAACGGGTTGGTCGAGTCCGACTGATCGCTGTCGTGCAAGGTTGGGCCGGTCGCATGGGGCCCCGGCGCGGACGCCCTGCAACTCCCGCGCTCGTCCAAGCGTATTCCCGACTGGTGTAATCTACCGCCCGTGGCCGCTCTCCGCGACCGCAGTGTGCAACCACACCCCTGCTGGCACGGCGAGGCCGTGCGGCGCATCGCACTTCAGGAGTATCGCCCCATGGGGACCATGCACGAGATCGAATACGAGATCCTCGGCGACGACATGCAGTTCGTGAAGATCGAGCTCGACCCGAACGAAGCCGTGATCGGGGAGGCGGGCTCGATGATGTATCTGGAAGACGATATCCAGATGCAGACCATCTTCGGAGACGGCTCGCCATCCCAGGGCGGCGGATTCATGGGCGCCCTCATGGGTGCTGGCAAGCGGCTGCTGACGGGCGAATCGTTGTTCATGACCGTGTTCCAGAATCAGGGCAGCGCCAAACGCAAGGTTGCGTTCGCCGCGCCGTACCCGGGCAAGATCATCCCGCTGCATCTGGCAGAACTCGGGGGATCTTTGCTTGCGCAGAAGGATTCGTTCCTGTGCGCGGCCAAAGGCGTGAGCCTTGGCATCGCGTTCACGCGTCGCTTCGGCGCTGGGCTGTTCGGCGGTGAGGGGTTCATCCTGCAGAAGCTCGACGGCGATGGTTGGGCATTCGTCCACGCAGGAGGCACGCTCGAGGAACGCACGCTGGTTGCGGGCGAGACGCTGCGCGTGGATACGGGTTGCATCATCGCCATGACGCCCACGGTGGACTACGACATCCAGATGGCAGGCGGCATCAAGACCATGCTGTTCGGCGGCGAAGGCTTGTTCTTGGCGACCTTGCGCGGACCGGGCAAGGTGTGGCTGCAGTCATTGCCTTTCTCGCGCTTGGCCAGCCGCATCTACGCCGCAGCGCCGCAGACCGGGCGCGGTGGGCGTGAACAGGGTTCGCTGCTGGGCGGGCTGGGCAATCTTCTCGACGGGGACGGTCGATGAAGCCGGATCGCTGGCGGATGCGGACGAGGATCGCGGCTGCGGTTGTCGCGCTCATGTTGGGCGCAGCCGCCGCAGTGTTCGCGCAGCGCGATCTGTCCAAGGTCGAGATCCGCGCCGACAAGTTGGCCGCCGGGGTCTATGTGTTGTTCGGCGCCGGCGGGAACATGGGCCTGTCGGTTGGCCCCGATGGAGCATTGCTCGTGGACGACCAATTCGCCGAACTCTCGCCCCGGATCCTCGCGGCGATCAAGAGCGTGAGCGACCAGCCCGTGCGGTTCCTGGTGAACACGCACTGGCATGGGGACCACGCGGGTGGCAACGAGAACATGGCCAAGGCCGGCGCACTGATCATCGCGCACGACAATGTGCGCCGCCGGCTTGCCGAGGGCATGTACAACGAGTTGTTCGAAACCAAGATGGACGCTTCGCCCGCCGTGGCGCTTCCCGTGATCACCTTCAATGACAGCACGACTTTCCATGTGAACGGTGACGATGTGGTGGTGTTCCATGTTGCCCCGGCGCATACGGACGGGGACGCGATCGTGTGGTTCAAACGGGCGAATGTCGTGCACATGGGGGACACTTTCTTCAACGGCATGTACCCGGTGGTCGACTATCCCAGCGGCGGGAACATCGATGGGATGATCGCGGCGTGCGATCGGGTGTTGCCCCTGTTGGCGGCCGACACCCAGGTGATTCCCGGTCACGGCAAGATGGCGACGCGCGAGGACCTGCGCGCGTACCGCGACATGCTGGTGGGTATCCGCTCCGCGGTGGCGAAACTGGTGAAGCAGGGTAGGAATCTAGCGCAGGTGCAAGCGGCCAAGCCCACAGCGAAATGGGACGAGAAGTGGGGCGGCGGGTTCATCAAGCCCGACATCATCACGAAGGTGATCTACATCAACCTGTCGGGGAAACGGCTCTGATCGTTCTCCCGAGCGAACGGCTGGAAAGCAAACGGGCCCGCTCCACTCGGAGCGGGCCCGGGCTATTGCTCCCTCGCGGGATCGAAGTCAGTTCGTGACGACGCTCACGCGCACCACGCTCGTGCGCCCGAGCGCTTCGATGCGTGCGAAGTAGAGCCCCGTCGCAAGTCGGGTGCCGTCCTCACGCCGCAGGTCCCAATCGATGGATTGGGCCCCTGCCGACATCCGGCCCGTGAACGGCGTGGCCAGTCGCCGGCCCAGCAGGTCGAACATCTCGACCTTCACATCCGCATCCTCACTGAGCGTGACGGCCAGACGCACGCTCGTCCGAGCAGGATTCGGCGTGGCGGCCAGGGCCAACATCGCGAGCCGCGGCTGGCTGGCCATGGCACGCGTCACGCGGAACGGACCCATCATGCCTTCGGGGCCCGCGCAGGAGCGTGCACCCAGCATGTACTGGCTTTCGCCCACCGGAGCCGTGGGGTCGTTGAACCCGAACAACACATCGTCGGAGGTGGTCTCCAGGACGGCTTCATTGCCCACGAACTCCAGTTCGCCGTTCGACTGCAGCCGGTAGACGTTGAATCCGTCCACATGCTCCAGGCGATTCGTCCGCCACGACAACTGCACACCTTGATCATCCGCGACCGCTTCGAGCGCAGTGACCTTGTCCTGCGGCGTCAGATCGAGATAAGGCTCGTGGAAGTCCGCCGGCACCATCGCCGCATACTCCCCGGGCGTACGGGTGATTCCCGTGCCCTGCAGGTAGGTATAGGCGAACGCCATGTAGTCGCCGCGCGAGGTATAGCTCGAGGTGCGGGTATTGCCCAGGACGCGACAGCGGACGACTCCCGCCGGCGAGACATAGTTGCCCGGCGTGTTCGTGGTCCAGGTCCGGGTCACATCCGTAGTGCCGACATTCGCGAGTTGGTCGATCTGGTCCCACGCACTGGTGCTCCAGTTGTAGGCGAAGAGCGTCTGCGTGCGCTTGGTGTTGAACGACCCGTTGTAAGTGATGCTCAGGCTGGTCGCCGGGTGTGCCAGCGTCGCCTCTCCGTACCAGTCGGTCCAATAGTTGGAGCCGGTGAGCGCCGAGGAGACGATGAACTTGACCGCGTCGTCCACTGCGAGTGATGCCGCCGAACCCTGCGCGACCGTTCCCTGCAGCACCGTGGTGGTGGTGGCGACTTTGGTGTCGTTCAGCGTCGGCGGCGGGCCGCCACCGCCGATCGTGTAGGTGTCCGTCACGGCGCCGGCATTGACGGTGTACTGGCCGACGGTCAGATCCACCTGCACGGTGACGGTGCCGTTGGCGACCTTGTCCCACGCCGGGTCAGGTGTTGCGCCGGCGCCCGTCTCGGTCCAGTAAGTCTTGACGCTATGGTTGTGCAGACGCGTGAGCGCGGCAACAGTTGGGTGGCCATAGGTATTGCCATCCCCACACATGATGATCCCGACTTCGGGCGTGATCGCGGCGAGGAAGTTGTCGTTGGTCGAGTAGGCCGAACCGTGATGATGCACCTTGTAGACCTCGACATCGCCCACCTCGGGACCGACCGTGGTCTCGACATCATTGCCGTTCGCGGTGCTGCCCGTCAGATCGCCGCCGACCACTTCGTCGAATGTGCCGTAGCTCACTTTGTAGACTGCGGACTTGGCGTTCTCGTCCGAACCGCTCACCGAGTACACCCCGGCGCCATTCAGGTCCACGCACTTGATTGCCACGGGATTCGCCGACCCCGCGTCGAGCGTGATGATCTGGTTCTTGGCGATGGTCACGCGTTTCGCGCCCAGGGTATTCACATACGAAGTGTAGGAGGCGCTGGAGTAACTGTTCCCTCGGTCGTATCCGGCCGTGGCGATGGTGATGCCAACGGCGGCGAGGTCGTCGATGCAGCCCAGATGGTCCGCGTGGTAGTGCGACAGGAAGTGGTAGTCCACCGAAGTGATTCCGAGCCCCTGCAGGAAACTCTTGATGTAAGTGCAGTCGGTGTACACGCCATCGTCGAACAACGCAGTCTGCCCATTGGGCGAGATGAGCAGCGCTCCATCGCCCTGCCCGATCTTCATGTGGTGGATCTGAAGCTTTCCGTTGCCGGTGATCGCAAACGCCGCGAGCGGCGCAAGGGCGATCGCGGCGGCTGCGGACAGGGCGGCGAACAGCATCCAAGGTGAGCGGGATCTGCGGCGGCTCGGTGTCATGGGGACATCTCCCTCTGGGGAAGGGGAGACGCGCAACGGCGCGTCGGGGGCGCGCGCACGGGGAGCCGTCGGATGGACGCGCTTCCGTGCACGCCTGCTCGTATGAGCCCCCCGAGCTTCGGGCGTTGTCCAGCCGCATGCAAGCAATTTGTGAAGTCGACGACGGCGGGCGGGAGTCATTTCGCGGAGGCCCGAGGACCCCCGGGGCGACTCAAACGCCCAGCCCCGGATGGACATGCCGGCAACGCGCGCGTTAAGCGTCATGCGTCTTCGCCCCAATGATTCGGGTGCGATTGCACCTTGCAAGAATCGCTTTGCGGGCCGCGCGGCGTTGCAGGCCGCACGGTCCGCCCCGCGCACTCATGTCCGGGGCCGAAGTGGCGAGACTGGCAGGGAACGCCCGCCCCACTCACGGGGACGGTGCGACCCTGTTCCGGGAGTGACCCTGCATGCGAAGCGTTCGGCGCACCGCTGGTTTCTCGCTCATCGAGTTGATGATCGTGGTGGTCATCCTGGGAGTGTTCATCGGCTTCGCAGCTCCGGCGCTGTTGACGAACACCAGCAGCTCGAAGCTGCGCGGCGCGGCGGAGAATCTGGCCGCTCAGATCCAACTGGCCCGACAGAAAGCGGTCAGCATCGGCGTGCCGCAGCCCTTCCACATCGCCATCGATTCGCTCGGCTTCGACTACCACATCCATGTGCCGGGCAGTCGCATCGTGGGCGGCGCGCTCCCCGAAGGTATCGGGTATGCGGCCGGCACCATGAGCGGCTTCACGCTGACCACCGATGGACGAGTCTCCTCGGCCGCCATCATCGTCCTGCTCGATCGTCGTGGCGTCCGCGACACCGTCTCCGTCCAGAAGTCCGGCCTCATCCTGGTGCAGTGAGGATTCATGGCGCGAGCGGCTCATTCCCAATCTGGCTTCACGCTGGTCGAACTCATGATCGCTTTGATCGTGTTGTCGATCGGCGTGCTCGCACTCTGGCGATTGTTCCCGCGCGCAGAGCGCACGCAGGTGACGGATCGCATGTCCTCGGCAGCGACCTACTACGCCCAACAGCAGATCGAGATCCTGCAACGGGCAGGCTACGCCGACACGGCGCTGAGTGTGGGCCGTCACCCGCTGGGTACGGCGAGCCTCCGCGTTGGCCCTTCCGGCCGGTGGCAACTCTCGCACCAGGTCACCCAGATGACGGGATCGCTCAGCGATCTCAAGAAGGTCGCCGTCACCGTCACATGGGCGGGTGCGGGTGGTCGGACCGTGGCGATGACCACTTACATGAGGCGCTGATGCTCCCGTCCTGTCGACTTCCAAGATCGAGCGCTCCGAGGGGTTTCTCGCTGGTCGAGATGCTGATCGCCTTGACTGTGCTCTCGATCGTGATCGCGGCGGTGAGCGCGCTGATGGTGAATGCCATGCTCTCGCGCTATGCGTCCGCGAACCGCTTCGAGTCGCTGCAGGCCTCCCGCCTTGCGTTGGACATGCTGGCCGAGGACCTGCGCGCTGCGGGCTATGGGGCGGACCAGTCGATCCCAAACGACGCGCAACCCGCCATTGCTTACGCCGATTCCATGCAGATCGTGTTATGCGAGAACCTGCAGCCGTATCCGGACGATCCTGCCTCGCACACGGCGCCCTTCGCGTATGACCCCGCTTCGAATCCGCGCCCCCGCCCCCTCGTGGCTTCGGCGTGGACGCCGGCTCGGCAGTATTCCGGCGGAGCGGAGCTTGTGCACTGGACCCTGGATCTGAATGGGGATGGCAGCGTCGGGCCCGACGACCGCCTCACGCCCGAGGGCGCGGATGCGCGGCGGTCCCGAAATCCCAATGACTACACGCTGGTGCGCCGCGTCTACGGTGAGCTCACGGGCACCAGCCCGGGCGACAACGGTGGCGTGACCGAGCCCGCCGCGCTCGTGCTCAGGCCAGGCGGTCCGGTGTTGCCGTTGTTCAATATCTATCTGCGCGGTCGCAGTGCCCCCTGGAACTGGTCCCTTGGCCCAGTGCCCCGCGACAGCCTGCCCTTCGTGGACCGGGTCGATGTCAATATCACCGCGTGGAGCAGTCGACCAGACTCTCGCAATCGCTACTCGACGACGCAACTGCAGACCTCGGTGAGCTCCTTTCGCAATGCGCCGGAGGCGGGCAACAACACCTATCGGATCGACGGCTATGTGTATGCGGACGCGAACCGTGATGGGGTGAAGAGCGGGAGTGAGCCCGGGCTCTCGGGCGCAACCGTCCGGCTCGGGGCGGGACGCGTGACTTACACCTCGCCCACGGGCTACTACGCATTCCGTGTGCCGGTGGGCACCTACCCCCTTCGCCACACCGCGCCCTCGGGCTACGGCCCCTTCGGCCGGGACAGTGTGGCGCTCACGCTGGGGCCCGCCAGCAGCTTCTCGTTCGGGGACACGGCCCGCACCGGTGGCAATATCACGGTGACGACTTGGGACGACGCGGACAGTGACGGCATCCACGACGCGGGGGAGACTGGTCTATCGGCGATCACGGTCGCAATCGCTCCAGGCGGACTCGGCGGTAGCACGGATGCTTCGGGTTCACTCGTCCAGTTCGTTGCGCCCGGCACCTTCTCGGTGAGCGTTGCCGCCCCCTCGGGACGGGTGGTCTCCACGGCGAATCCGGTCAGTGTCGCCATGACCAATGGCGGGACACAGAGCGCTTCGTTCGGACTTCGCTCGGCAACCACCGGCACGCTCACTGGCAAGGTCTACCTCGACGCCGATCGCAACGGCGTGCGGAGCGTGAGCGAGAGTGGGCTGTCTGGCGTCAGTGTGTGGGTCACGACCGACGGCTACACCGCACTCGCCAGCGGCAGCACCGACGCATCCGGGAACTTCTCGATCACCGTGAGCGCGAACTCGACCGGCGCCGCCTATCTGGTCGTGGTCACCACTCCCTCCGGTTACACGAGCACTTCCGCCGCCAGTTACAGCGGTGTGCGCGTGCTGCCCGCGGCCACCACCTCGGGACTGGACTTCGGCGTCGCGGCATGGAACACGAAATCCGTGAACATCACCGCGGGGCTTCCGGTCTTCATCGAGGCGGTGGACATGGTCGAGGGGGATGCCAACACGATCACCCCTCCGACGCGGCGCGACATCGACCTGTTGCTCGGGGTCGAGGCGGGCAATGGCCTTGCGGACATCCACACCTATTCGAATATCTGGTCGGGCAGTGGCGATCCTTTTCTGGGGTCCCAGACCTATACGGATGATGTGGACAGCAAGCTGCGTTCGATCGCGGCGGCGAAGCTCGACACGATCGATCTCAGGACCACGCTGAACTCCTCGCGCCCCGACTTGGTTCTGGCCTTCCGTAAGGACGCCGGGCAGGACTTCAATCTCGCGATCATCCCTTCGTGGGGGAGCAACGCCGACTTCCCCGACAAGCAGGATGCCGTGATGTACAAGACCCTCGACGCGGGCTATGCGCAGGCCGTGGTCACGCTCGATACCTATGGCAACGCCCGTCCAGATGTGGTCGTGGGGACGCGGAGCGCCGCTGGCGCCGGCAGCATCGAGATCTGGGAGAACACCAGCGCGGGAAGCAGCGTGGCGCTGACGCGGCGCGAGACCTACACCACTCCCGGCAATGGCTTCACGCAGCGGCTCGGCGAGGTCCAGGACATGGTGCTCGCAGATATGGATGGTGATGGCCTGCGGGACCTGGTGGTCGCGGTCCGCACCGGGACTTACAAGGGTGAAGTGCTGGTCTTCCGATTCACGGGCAAGAGTGGCACGAGTCGGTTGTCGGCCATGACCACTCTTGCACTCGCAACCGATGTGCCGACTTCGCTCGCGATCAACGATGTGGACGGAGACGGGAAGCCGGACCTGGTGGTTGGCACGCAGGATGGGGCGTACTCCGGGAAGCTATGGGTCTACCGGAATGCCTACGCGACACGCGCTTGGAGTTTCACGCTGCGCCAGACGATTGCCGCGCCGGGTTGGGTGCGCTGTCTGGCGTCCGGGGATTTCAGTGGTTCCAGCACCAGCGCTGAAATACTCGTGGGCTACCAGAGCAACGGGTCGTATGGCGGTGGGCTCTCGATGTATCCCATGGTGAGCGGGTACCTCTCGAGCACTCCGCAGACGCCGGTCGCGGGCGTGACGAATGTGGTGACCGATATCGCGCAGGGTGATTTCAACTACGCGCGCATCAATGGCGCCAACACGCCCGCTTCCGGCGACTGCGCCCGCCGTGAAAATTGAAAAAATTTATTTTAGAAACAACCCGATCATCGTCGGCAGCCCACCGGCGAAACCGCCCAATGACTATTCGTATTCCAAGGCGGTGATGCGCTCGGCGCTGTTGCTGGATG
>JANLOU010000509.1:0-8929 GCA_031366735.1 Candidatus Eiseniibacteriota bacterium | reverse complement strand
CCGCGCGGGCGTCCTACTCCCCGGGCTTGGAGCCGAGCCTGTTCGAGCTCTCGGTAGAAATGGTCCCGGGCAGAACGGCCGCCGAGGGTGAGGCGTCGCTGTACGCCGAGCTCGAACGGCTCGTTAAAGAGGGTCCCAGCGAGCGCGAGCTGCAGAAGGCGCGCAACCAAGCCGAGGCGTCGTTCGTGCAACAACTCAAGACCAATAACGGCGTGGGCCAGACGCTGGGTTTCTATGAGCATGTCTATGGCGACTATCGCAAGATGTTCGGGGCGATCGATCAGTATCGCGCGGTGACTGCCGCCGACTGCAAGCGCGTGGCGAAGGATATCTTCAGCCCGCGCAAGCGCACGGTCGCCGTGCTCGTGCCCGAAGCACCTGCCGAAGGGGAGGCCAAGTGAAGCGCTCGGTGCAGATTCTAGGTGCCGCGCTCATGGCGGCTGTCGTGCTGGTCCCGCTCGCGCACGGCGCAACGAGCCCGGCCGGCGTCACGCGCACTCGGCTGGGCAATGGGCTCACCGTGATCGTGATGCCCTCGCAGCGCCTACCGCTCGTGGATTTTCGACTCGTGGCGCGGGCGGGCGCAGTGCAGGACCCGGCCGGGCGCAGCGGGGTCGCGCAGCTCACGGCCGAGTTGCTCACCCAGGGCGCCGGCAGGCGTTCGGCCCAGGAGCTCGCCGAGGCCATCGAGTTCGTGGGGGGCTCGCTCGGGGCGAATGCGGGACAGGAACAGTTCACGGTCTCGGCCGAAGTGCTGCGCAAGGATTTCGCGCTGGGGCTGGAGTTGTTCCGCGACTGCATCGTCTCGCCGACCTTCTCGGCCGAGGAGTTCGCTCGCAAGCGCGAGGAGACGCTGGGGGCGATTGCCTCGGACAAAAGCGAACCCTCGGTGATCGCCGAGGAGAAGATGGCGGCGTTCCTGTGGGGCGACAGCCCGCTTGCCCGCCCGGCGCGTGGCACCGAAGCGAGCGTCACGGCCATCACGCGTGACGATGTGGCAGCGTTCCACCGGCGCTTCGTTTCGCCGGACCGGGCGTTCCTGGTGATTGTTGGCGATGTCGATACCAGGACCGCGATCGCTGCGGTGACCAAGGCGTTCGCGGCGTGGAAGCCCAGCGGCGAAGCGCTCACGGACCCCTATGGCGCTGCGCCGGCCATCCGGGGCCGGCAGGTGCGCATCATCGACAAACCCGAGGCCACTCAGGCGCAGATCCGCATGGCCTGCCCCGGAGTGCCGCGCTCGAGCCCGGATTACTACGCCTTGGAAGTGGCGAACACCATCCTGGGCGCGGGCTTCACCTCGCGCCTGATCAACTCGATCCGCGTGGAGAAGGGGCTGACCTACAGCATCAGCAGCCGCTTCGGCATGTTGCGCGGCGCGGGTAGTTTTCGAATCAACACCTTCACGCGCAATGAGAAGCTGCGCCCGTGCGTGGATGCGGTGCTGGCCGAGGTGCAGAAGCTGGTGGACGAGGGTCCGACCTCGGCCGAGTTGGAGAAGTCGCGCAATTATCTGACGGGCCAGTATCCCTTGGGGCTGCAGGCGCCGGACGACCTGGCAGGCGAGATTGCGAACATCGACTTCTTCGGGTTGGAGCCACAGTTCATCCAGACCTACAACGCTCGCGTGCGCGCCGTCACCATGGCCGATGTGAAGCGTGTGCTGAAGCAGTACTTCTGTACGAGCGACCTCAAGATCCTCGTGGTCACCAACGGCGAACTGGCGCGCAAGGCGCTCGCGGGGCTGGGCCCTGTCGAGGTGAAGCCGATCGACTGAATGACTTTCGGTGAGTCGGCCGCTGGCGGGGTGCGGTAGCCGGCGCTGGGTGGCCAAGCTGTCGATGAAGTGGTGCCCATGTGGCCGGGCTGATCTGTCAGCAGTGTGCCCGGTCTGGACCCCAGAATTCGCTTGACGGGTTCAAGGGGCTCGCTTGCCTCGAGCCGTCGGCTCCGCTTTGGATTGCGCGGCAGCGCGCGGTGCCGGGGTGCTCGTGGCCCCGCGAGCGGCGCATCGCGAAAGTTCTCGAGGTGGCTTGAGTTTCGCGTCGCATGGGGCTGTACGAGCGTCGCGAAGGGCCATGATATGAATAGTGTGCGCCCCGGCTCCCGCGACCCGCCCCCGCGGATGCCCGCCATGAAGAGCTACTCGCTGTTCCATCTTGCAGACCATGTGTTGCTGCATGACCTGAAGACGCTCGTCGCGCGTCATCGCATCACGACTGCCGAGTTGTTGGCCCACATCGCCGAGGTCGACGAGCGGCGGCTCTACCTGCCGGCGGCGTATCCCTCGATGTGCCTGTACTGCCTGAATGAACTTCATATGTCCGAGGACTCGGCGCTCAAGCGCATCCAGGCGGCACGAGCAGCGCGGAGCTTCCCCTGTATCTTCACCGCTGTCGCCGAGGGACGGCTGCACCTGAGCGCGGTGGGCCTGCTGGCGCCGCATCTGACGGCAGAGAACGCCGAAGAGCTGTTGACCGCCGCTGAGCACAGGACGAAGGCCGAGATCGCGCTGTTGCTCGCGGCTCGTTTCCCGCGTCCGGATGTGCCGACGAGTGTGCAGGCCGTCGCGGCGACCGGGGCAACGGACCTGATGACGCCGGCACCTGTCGTTGCGTTCGCTGCCCAACCTGCTCCGGGGCAGGTTGAATCGGCGTCGCCATCGCCGCCGCCTCGCCCGACGGTCGCCCCAATATCGCCCGGACGGTTCGATGTGCGCTTCACGCTCCATCAGTCGGCGCACGACCTGCTCCGCTACGCGCAGGCATTACTCGGGCACGCGGTGCCCTCGGGAGACATCGCCGAGGTCGTCAAGCGCGGGCTGGCGACGCTGGTCGAGAAACTCGAGAAGCGCGTGTTCGCGGCCAGTGCGAGGCCGCGCTCGCAACGCAGCGCCGCGAAGGGTCGCTATGTGCCAGCAGCAGTCAGGCGCACGGTGTGGCGGCGCGACGGTGGCCGGTGCACCTTTAAGAGCGCGGCGGGCCAGCGCTGTCCGGCCTGCACGCGACTGGAGTTCGACCATGCGGAGCCCATGGCAGGCGGCGGTGCGACAACACCTGAGAACCTGCGGCTACGCTGCCGCGCGCACAACCAGTACACGGCGGAGCACGAGTTCGGCGCGGGGTTCATGGAAGGTAAGCGTCAAAAAGCACGAGCCAGGACCGCCGAACGGATGGCAACGCGCGCCCGGGCCGCAACGCATATCGAACATGCCCCGGCGCATGTTGATCAGCGCGAGCGCCGCAACGAAGTGATTCCGTGGCTGCGGCAGTTGGGGTTACGCGTGGACGAGGCCAAGCGGGGCGCCGCGATGTGCGACGACATACCCGAAGCATCGCTCGAGGATCGCGTGCGGTTCGCACTCTCGGGGCTTGCGCGGGAGCGGTTCCGCAGGGGCACTTCCTTGGCCAGCGCTGCCGGTTGATGCGGATTCGCCGAAGCGCGCTCAGACGCTGCGCATGCCTTGGGAAGGCAGCCCGAGAATGCGCAGGGCGGCCCTTCGCGCCGCCCGCGCACGGCCAGAGGGCTGCGTGCTACGGTGAGGGCGTCATGTCCACCGCGCCCACTCCGTCGCCACGCCCGCGCAAGGGCCTGTTCACCGGCATCCACCGCAATGTGGTGGCGCTGGGGGTCACCTCGCTGTTGACCGACATCTCGAGTGAGATGCTGGTGCCCATCCTGCCGCTGTTCATCACCGGCACGCTTGGAGCGTCGGTCGCGAGTCTGGGTGTGATCGAGGGCGTGGCGGAGTGCACGGCATCGGTGCTGCGGATCGGCGCGGGGTGGATGTCGGACCGCATCGGTCGTCGCAAGCCCTTCCTCGTGTTCGGTTATGGCCTGTCGGCGGTGGCCAAGGCCAGCATGGCATTGGCGGGTTCGTGGCCCGCGGTGATGTTCCTGCGCTTCGGCGACCGGGTCGGCAAGGGCCTGCGTAATCCGCCGCGCGATGCGCTGATCGCGGATTCGACCGCGGATCCGGACATGGGCCGCGCGTTCGGGTTGCATCGCGCCATGGACACATTCGGTGCGGCAATCGGCCCGTTGTTGGGCTGGTGGCTGCTGTCGCACTGGAGCGATCTGGGAGTCGAGAGGTATCGCCGCATCTTCCTGGTCTCTGCAATCCCCGCAACGCTGTCGATCGTGTGTCTGGTGCTGTTCGTGCACGCGCCGCGTCGGGTCAAGCAGGTGCGCTCCCTCGCCTCGCAGGCTCGTGCGCTGTCGAGACCGTTCCGCCGCTTCCTGCTGGTGGATGCCGTGTTCCAGTTGGGCAATAGCAGCATGGCGTTCATGTTGCTGCGCACGCAGGCGGCAGGTTGGGACGCCGGGCAGGTTTCGCTCGTCTATCTGGCGTACAACCTGTTGTACGCCTCACTCTCGATTCCCTTGGGGGCGTGGTCGGACCGCATCGGGCGACGCCCGCTGCTGTTCGTGGGATATCTGGTCTACGCCGCGACCTATGCACTCATGGCGTGGCAGCCGACGCGCTGGGGCGTGGTGGGGGCCTTTCTGGCGCTGGGAGTGCACAGCGCGCTGATCGAGGGCCAGGCCAAGAGCCTGATCGCCGATCTGGTCCCGCACGATGTGCGCGCCACGGCCTACGGCGTTTACTTCGCGGTGGTCGGCGCGGCGCTGTTGCCCGCGAGCATCGCGGCCGGGTTGCTGTGGGAGCATGTCAGTCCCGCCGCGCCATTCGTGCTGGGCGCGGGGCTGGCCTTGGTGGCAGCGGTGTTGCTTGCCACCCTGTTGCCTTCGGCGCGCGAGCGCGAGGAGCGCCATGTCACCGCCTGACGAGGTCGCCCGCATCGCAGCGCTCACGCGTGGACTGGCCGCAGGCGAGGGCGTGGTGCTGGGCCCGGGCGATGACGCGGCGGTGTTGCGCCCGCGACCGGGCTGCGATCTGGTCGTCACGACCGATGCGTTCGTCGAGGGCCGGCATTTCCGGCGGGAGCAGTTGCCGCTCGAAGCCCTCGGGCGACGGCTGGCCGCCGCGAACCTGAGCGACTTGGCGGCGATGGGCGCCCAGCCCCGCTGGGTGCTCTTCTCGTTCGCGGTGCCGGAGTCATGGAACGAATCCGATGTGCGCGCGGTGCAGCATGCGGCCGCTGCGGCCTTCGAGCGTGAGGGTGTCGCCGTGGTGGGGGGCAATCTCGCCGGCACCACGGCCCGCTCGTGGTGAGCGTGACGCTGTTGGGCGAAGTGGAGTGTGGACGACACCTGACGCGCACCGGCGCGCGCGTGGGGGATGTGCTGGCTGTGACCGGAACACCCGGACTTGCCGGCGAGGCGTTGGGCAAGGTCGACCTCGGCGGCGCGTGGCCACTCGCTTACCTTGAACCTCCCTGTCGCGTGGGGGTGGCCCGCGCGTTGGCCGCAGCGGGCGGGGTCCATGCCGCGATCGACCTGAGCGACGGGTTGCCCGGTGATCTTGCGCGGCTCGTCGCGGCCAGCGGTGTGGGCGCCGAGCTCGAGGCGGCGAAGCTCATGCCGGGAGCGCTGGCGCCGAGCGATGACTACGAACTCCTCCTCGCGCTCGACCCTGCGCGGCTCAGCGCCCTGGAGGCGGTGGCGAGTGAGGCTGGCGCTCCCCTCACCGTGATCGGGCACTGCGTGCTCGAGGGGCTGGTGCTGCGGGGTGTCGACGGTGCGTGCCACGCGCTCGAACCGCGTGGCTACGACCACTTCGCTTGAAAGCCCCGGGCGATCAGCGGTACAGCGTCTTGATGCGGCCCCAGGTGCTGCGCACGGTGGGCGTGGAGCAGCCGCCGTTGCTGCCGAAGTTGGGCGTTGCCACCTCGGACCAGAACCCCACGCCATACTGGCCCGGGGTGCCGCAGAACTCGATCGAGTGCCCGGGCGCGACGCCGTTGATCGACGAGCCCAAGGCCCAGTAGCCCGCGGTGTTCGCGGTGGCTTCGTTCTCCTGTGCGGCGGCGCCCCACTGCACGAAATCGATGATCTGCGTGGCGAGCCCGAGTGAAGGCGTCACCGTGTTCGGGACATACAGCGCCACCGAGCCACTCGCATCTGGCAATGACAGCGCAGGGAAGAACAGGTCGGTGGTGCTATTGGTGCCGGTGGTCCCGAAATGCAACACGATGCGGCTGCCCGCACTCGAGGCGATGTTGGTTGTGCTGCCAATCTGCAGCAGGGCAACCGACTGCCCGGAGATCTTGAGGCGATATTTGGCGAGATCCCCGGAGGCGCCCAGATTGGCGAGCTCGACGCGGTCCTCGCCCCCCGCGAACATCACCTCGGTGATACGGAAATCGCTCGCGGTGGTGTTCCCGCTCGCCTGCACGATCACCCGGCCGGCCATGTCGGGGGCATGGGGTATGCAGTAGTACGGGATGGTCTGGATGGTCGAGGATTTGAAACTGAAAGTGCTGGTCGAGGCGACGGCGGTGATCGTATTGAAGACCCCGCTCGCGGAGCTCGAGGCAGAATCCCCGCTCGTCACCGTATGCGTCCCGCTGGTCCAGATCCACTCCACATGGTCGCCCGTGTTGAGGTTCACCGCGCGGGGCGAGAACGCGAAGCTCGAAACATTCACTCGCACCTGCCCTGCGAATGACGGAGGCGCGCACAGTGCCGCGACGATGAGCAACGCGAAAGCGATTGGAATCCGGCGAAGCGACATAGGGGCTCCTGCGGCGTGGCGCGACCCGCGCGCCTGCGCCGCGCTGCGTTAGGTGGCGCGGCGCGCGGCACGCCCAGACACCACGCCCTTGGTCGAAAGCTTCTTCGATGTCTGGGTGCGGGCAGCGGCAGCCTGCGGCCTGCGCGAGACGGATTTCGGTGTCGGCTTGGAAGTGGACTTCGAGGTGCTCTTGGCCGGCCGCTTCACCGTGCGGCTGTTCTCGGGTTCGCGCGCGACCTTCACTGCCGCCGAGGCGATCACCCGGTTCATATCAACGGGTTCCAGCTTGCCGAAGTGCGCTTCAAGGGTGATCAGGAATTTCTTGCGCGCCACTCCGCCCGAATAACCCACCAACTTGCCATCGGCGCCGATGACGCGATGACATGGCACGACGATGGCGAGCGGGTTCTGGTTGCTCGCAAGGCCCACCGCGCGCGCGGCGTTCGGCTGGCCGATGGCCTTGGCGATCTCGCCGTAGCTGCGCGTCTGGCCGAATGGGATGTCGAGCAGCGCGCGCCATACCTGGATCTGGAAATCCGAGCCCACCGGGTCGAGCGGCGTGCGGATGTTGGTGCGAGTGCCGCTGAAGTATTCGTCGAACTGATCGGCGAGCGGCCTCAGGTCGGTGATGGAGTGATCCCACACCGCGCCGGGGTTCTCGGCGGCGTGGTCGGCGACCATGCGCTTGAGGCTGCGCTTGTCCATGAACTTCACATACCTCAGCCCACGCTCGGTGACAGCGAGGAACACCAGCCCCAGCGGCGCGGGGGCGGACATGACGTGATAGAGAATGCGCATGTCCGCAGTCTAGTGCAGCGCCCGAGGCGGGCCAAGCTCTGCGCTTGGTTCAGCGGTCGCGCGGGCCGCCCGGGCGCGGCAGTAATGCCCCGGTGCGGGTCGCATAGCGGGCCCAGGCCTCGCCGAAGTGGTCGGCGAGCAGTGTTTCCTCGCGACGCACTCGAGCCCATTGGGCCACCGCCATCAGCCCCCAGAGCGGCAAGGCCACCCAGCTGCCGAACGCGAGCGCCGCCCCGAGACTGGCGAGCAGAGCACCCAGATACCCCGGGTGCCGCACCCGCGCATACAGCCCGGTGGTTTCGAGTGCGTGCTCGCGCTGGACCGCCACCAGCGGCGAGAATCGTGCGCCCAGCTGCCGCATGGAGGCAACGCGCAGCCATAGCCCGAGCGCCACCAGCCCCACTCCGGACCACGCAATCGGTTCGACCCATGGCGCCTCGAAGCGGGCGGCGGGGAGCGCGCGTCCCGCGGCGCTCACGAACGGGATCGAGTAGGGCAATACCAGCAGCGCCACCATCACCCAAGCGTCGCGTTCGAAGCGCAGCATGTCCTGGCGACCGATCGGACGCAGCCACGCAAGCGCGATTCCGGCCACCCCCCAGACCGTCAGGAGCGCCACTGCCTGAGGGCATGCGAGGAGCGCGCTCCAACCGCCCAGGGCGAAGGAGAGCAGTGTGGCTTCGAGCGCGAGCACGAGGAGGGCCGCGATGGCGGAAACCAGCGGATGGCGGCGGCGAGCGGCGGGCGGGGTCACGCGCGGACCATAACTCGGGTCTCGCAGCGGTCGCCACTGGTCGCGTCCCGCTGCGCGCGGGACGGCGGGCCTTGCCGGGTGATACCGTGTGCGCGCGCCAGCGGCGCGCAGCTTTTCCTCAAAGGAGCGATGACCATGGAAGTGCTCGGCCAGTTCCATCCGCAGATCGTCCACACCCCGATCGCCCTGCTCATCTTCAGCGCGTTGTTCGCGCTGCTCGGACGTTTATTCGATCGGGACTGGCTGCGCAAGACCGCCATGCTCATGCTGGTGATCGGGGCGCTTGGTGCGTTCGTGGCGCTGCGCTCGGGTTTCTACGCCCACCGCGTCCCCGAACGCGAGCAGGGTGTCCCGGAGAAGAATATCGATGAACATGCTGCCAGAGGATTACTCACATTCCGGCTGGCGCTTGCTTCGTTGCTCGCGTACGGCCTTGCGCTGCGCCTGAAGGGCGGCGCGAAGACGGCGCTGGCCACGCTCGGGCTGGCGCTGCAGATCGGAGCAGCCGTCGCGGTGGGCGTGACCGGGCGCGAAGGAGGGGAGCTGGTGTTCGAGCATGGCGCCAATGTGAAGATCGGTGGCGTGCTGGTGAAGAACCCTGGCGCCGGTGAGAACCGTACTGACCCTGCGTTCCAGGCTCGCGAGAAAGCCGAGAAACCCTGACGGCTGGTGCATGCGTGAAGCGGCGATTGTTTCAGGGAGCGGAGTGGGCTAACTTTGCCCTCGCGGGTGAGTAGATG
>JANLOU010000476.1:0-3624 GCA_031366735.1 Candidatus Eiseniibacteriota bacterium | reverse complement strand
CGTTCCTCTGGTTGCTCACGCGCACTTCGGATAGCCGCATCTTCAAGAAGATGACGGTGCCCGACATCATCAAGGATGTCATCGGCAAGGCGGGCGTGGGGGAGATCGAGAACAAGCTGCAACAGACCTACCTACCGCGCGAGTATGTGGTGCAGTACCGCGAGACCACCTTCGACTTCCTCTCCCGCCTGATGGAGCAGGAGGGTATCTACTATTACTTCATGCACGAGAAGGATCAGCACAAGCTGGTGCTGTGCGACGACAAGGCTTCGCACAAGACCGTGCCCGGATATGAGGAGGTCCCGTTCATCGATCCCGAGGAGAATGCCTCGCCCCGCGAGGAGCACTTCTCGGAGTGGTCGATGGTGCAGGAAGTCGAGACCGGCGCGTATTCGGTGAACGACTTCGACTTCGAGGTCCCCAAGGCCGACCTGATGGCGAAGGTCAATCGGCAGTTGCCGCACAAGCACGCGGCGCTCGAGCAGTACGATCCCATCGCGGGGTATGTCGACGCGATGGATGCCGGCAACAGCGGCGATACGAACCGCGGCGACCGCGCCCAGCACTATGCACGCGTCCGACTCGAGGAACTGCAGGCGCCACACGACCGCTCGAGCTCGCTGGGCAATGCCCGCGGCGTGTTCTCGGGCGCCCTGTTCAAGCTGACGGGGCACCCTCGCGAGGATCAGAACCGCGAGTTGCTGGTGGTGCGGGCCGAGTACCAGGTATTCCAACCTGGCTTCGACGCGGGGAGCTCATCGGGCGCCGAGAATACGAAGAACGGCAAGGACGGTAAGGAGGAGCCGCAGTTCGAAGTGCGGGCCGAGGTGCAGCCTTCCAAGATCCCCTTCCGCACTGCGCGTGAGACGCCGCGCCCGGTGATCGCGGGCCCGCACGCCGCGCGGGTGGTGGGCTCGGGCGAGATCTGGACCGATAAGTTCGGGCGCGTGAAGTTGCACTTCCCGTGGGACCGCGAGGACACCGAGGGCTGCTGGGTGCGCGTGGCCCAGATCTGGGCCGGCTCAGGCTGGGGCGGCCTGCATGTGCCGCGCGTGGGTCACGAGGTGATCGTCGAGTTCATCGAGGGAGATCCCGATCGTCCGATCATCACCGGGCGCGTGTACAACGGCGCCAATGCGCCGCCATTCGGCCTTCCCGACGGCGCCACCAAGAGCGGCATCCTGTCACGCAGCAGCAAGGGTGGCGGGGCCGACAATGCGAATGAGTTCCGCCTCGAGGACAAGACCGGCGAGGAGCAGGTGTTCCTGCACGCCGAGAAGAACATGGACACCGAGGTCGAGAAGGACCAGACCTTGTGGGTGGGGCAGAATCGAACCAAGACGGTGGACAAGAATCAGATCGAAGAGGTCAAGGGGAACAAGAAGATCAAGGTGCACGGTGTCCATGTCGAGGACATCGATAAGAACATGAGTCTGCATGTGAAGGGCGCCGAGGACGAGACCATCGATGGGAGCCGAAGCGTCACGGTGGGCGGCAATCACACCGAGACGATCGCGGGTGTGCAGGGCGTCACGGTGGGCGGTATCGGCGCCTGGACCGTGGGAGGGGCGGGCTCAATCGCGTTCGGTGGCGTGGGCTCGTTCACCGTGGGTGGCAACCTCACGGTGGGCGTCGGGGGCAATCACAGCACATCAGTCGTCGGGAACAGCTCGAATGATGTGAACGGGAACTTCTCGATTGCGACCGCCAAGAAAATGTCCATCGATGTCAGCGACGACATGTCCACCAGCGTGAAGAAGAAGTCCACCATCTCGATTGACGATGAGCACAAGGTGACCGTGAAGAAGGGTTACGGGCTCAAGGCCAAAGAGATCGTGATCGAGGGTGAGGATCAGATCACGTTCAAGTGTGGCAGCGCCGAGATCATCCTCAAGAAGAACGGCGATATCTCCATCAAAGGCAAGAATGTGAGCGTGAAGGCGGACTCCGATATCGTGATGAAGGGCAGCAAGGTCAGCTCGAACTGAAGGACGCTTCGACGCGACATGGCCTTGGGTTTTGCGCTCAGTCCAACCTGTCGTCAGCGCTGTCCTCGGGTGCTTCCTCCGGCTCTTCCACGCCCTCACCCGGATCTTCGAACGGATCGATGGGGCCTCCATCCGGAATCTTGAGCAGGAGGCGTTGTCCGCCCGACAACATCTGCGGGTGGGGATCCCCTGGCACGTCCAGGTAAGGGCAACCTGCGGTGCCGGTCTGGAGCACCAGATCCATGTCTTCGGGTGCAATCCACTTCACCTGCCCTGATTCGATCCAAGGGGCCAGCTCAAAGTCGCCCGGATCATTCATCGTCAGCCACGAGGTCCCGCCGCTTTCGTTCGGGAACCAGAGATCCTGTCTCAGCCAGTGCTGGTGGAGCCTCTGGTGGGGGAGTGGCTCGTTCGAGTAATACGCGATGACATGTGCGATGTCCCCGTGTTCGAGCGTCAATTGTGAGATCACGGCACTCATTCCCGGCAGTTTCAGCAACCGTGGCACGACGAAAGGGCTCTCTGGGCCGGGGATAACTTCCGACTGAGCCTCGACGGGAGTCCGTCCGCGAAGGTCAAGGGCCCCCAGCAGCAGTTTGAAGGTTGGGGGTGCCGCCGGTTCTTCGATTTCGACGATACAGCTCTTATGCCACCACGGCCCGTCAAGCCCGAAGGGGTCTACCGAGCGCTGGAGCGTTTTCATGGTGAGAGGGCATCGGCTGACGGCAATGCGGGGGAGTCGGTCACCGTACTCGTGGAGCACCTGATAGTAGGTGTCGAGCAATCTCACGCGGGCCGACCCAGTAGGTTCCGGCGGTCCATCCTCGGGCGGGTACAACTCGCGCTCGATGCTTGCCGCCCGCGCCAAGAGTGCGTCGCGTTCGGCTTTCACGAGCGAACGGCTCACTTGTCGCACTCCTGGCAGATCAACGAGTCGACGAGATCCTGCTGGTCCTCGAGCGTCATCGCACCATCCCCGGCAACGACGGTGACTTTGGTGTCGAGGGTATTGAGAAAGCGTGGCTTTTCGCCCGCAGTGATCTGCACTTTCATTTTGCTCGTATCGCCGCGCAGGGCGCCCTTAAGAACCTGTCGCATGTCGAAAAGCTCGACATCCGGGTCGAGCTCACCTTCTTTCGGCGCCCATTGTGCCTGCGGGCCGTGCTGAATCGCGTCCCACTTGATACGCTTGTTGATCTCGGTTTGGATCTGCGCGAACTTTGAGCCCCGCTCACAGCTTTCTTGGCATTTGAAGCCAGCGTTAAGGACTTGGAAGAGGTCGTAGTCACCCGTGATCCACTTGTTGTCGTAGTTGCTCCCGCTCATCCCGGTGCCGAAGCCCTTCAGCGGCTTGCCCATGTCAACACCGTCCTCAGTGACACCCACGATTCCAATGTAGTTGCGGCCTCGCCGGCTGTAGAACTTATTCGTACCCATCAGCGAGGTAAGCCGGGGAGACAGTTGGCGCTCGACAGGGTCCATCCGGTGGAAGTGTTGATCCAGCCACGCCTGCGTCTTTATGGTCTGCCCGCCGACAATGGTCGTCCCTGCCAGTACGCTGTGTGGTTTGGGCATGTGCTTTGCGCCGATCCATTTGCCGCACTCCGGCTTGGTGCGGCGAAAGTAGATGATCACT
>JANLOU010000454.1:0-9209 GCA_031366735.1 Candidatus Eiseniibacteriota bacterium | reverse complement strand
ATGCAACTCTTCGAACAGCTTCTCCCCCGGGCGCATGCCCGTGAACACGATCTCGATATCCTCGCCCTCGACCAGGCCCGCCAGGCGCACCAACTGGCGCGCAAGGTCCTGGATGCGGACCTGCTCACCCATGTCGAGCACGAACACTTCGCCACCGCGCCCCATGGCACCGGCCTGCAGCACCAGGCGGACGGCTTCGGGAATGCTCATGAAGAACCGACGCGCTTCGGGATGCGTCACCGTGAGCGGACCGCCGCGCTGCAACTGGCGCTGGAACAGCGGAATCACCGAGCCATCGCTGCCGAGCACATTGCCAAAGCGCACCGCGCAGAATCGCGTCTGACTGCGTTGGGAAGCGCTCTGCAACAACATCTCGCACACTCGCTTGGAGGCTCCCATCACGCTGGTGGGATTCACCGCCTTGTCCGTGGAGATGAGCACGAACTTCTTCACCCCGTGCCGATCGCTCGAGTCCACCAGATTGCGCGTGCCGACGATGTTGTTGAGCACCGCTTCGCGCGGGCTGGTTTCCAGCAGCGGCACATGCTTGTGCGCCGCGGCGTGGAACACCACGGTGGGTTTGAAGCAAGCGAAGTTCGCCTCGATTCCCTGAGCATCGCGAATGTCGCAGACAATGGCGTGCACCGGAAATCCCGGCCGCTGCGACACGATCTCGTTGTGAATGAAATAAAGCCCATTCTCGGCGTGGTCGAGCAACACCATCTCCGAGGGGCCGAACTCCGAGATCTGTCGCACCAACTCGGCACCGATCGATCCGCCGGCGCCCGTGATCATCACGCGATGTCCGCGCAGGAACTCGCCGACCTCCTCGAGGTCGAGTTGCACGGGCTCGCGACCCAGCAGGTCCTCGATCCGGATATCGCGCATCTGCGCGAGCGTTGGACGGGAGCCGCTGCTGAAATCCGAGAGACCGGGGAGTGTCTTGACGCGCACGCTGGCTTCCGTGCAGACGCGGGCGATCTCGCGCAGGACGCGCCCCGGGATATCGGGATCCGAGACAACCACCATCTCGATGTGCTTCTCGCGCAGCACCGCGGGCAGGTCCGCAACGGTGCCCAGCACCTTGAGGCCTTCGACCAGGTGGCCCGTGAGCCGCTGGTCGTCGTCGAGGAAGCCCACGGGCATGAGCGATTCCTCGCCCGAAAGCCGACGACGCATCTCCTGCACCAAGTGGACGCCCGAATGGTCCGCACCGATCAACAGCGTCGGGACAGCGTGTCCGTGGAAGGGACCGAGCACCCGCTCACGCGCCAGCCGCCAAGCGAAGCGTACGCCCCCGACCAACACCAGCTCGATCAGCCAGATCGTCACGATCAGGCTGCGTGGGAACAACGGCGTGGGGATGAAGAGCATCAGCACGACGAGCGACAGCGCCGACAGCGTCACGCCCTTGAAGATCTGGAACAGCGTCACGGTGCTCGCATAGCGCCATAGGCCGTGATACAGGCCCGCGAGGAAGAACCCGAGCAGGCTCAGGAGCGTGAAGGCGGGAGCAATCTCGTGGAACCCGAGCCAGAAACGCTCCGGGACCTGACCCTCGAACCGCAACAACAACGCGACTACATAGGCCACATTCAACAGGCCAGCGTAGCCGATCGTGAGCAGGAGGAATCGAGGTGCCTTGCGGAAGCCCATGCGGGGAGGTGGATTCCCGGTCGTTCGAAATGCCCTGCCCGCCTGAGAGCTGCCAGGGTCATGGAGGTCCACCGGAGAGCGGGACCTCCGGAGGTTGGGTTCGAGGTGGCAGGGCACCATGAATCCCATTGTCCTGTCGCCGCGATGCGCCTGCGACCTACAGGCTCATGTCATCGGCTGGGGGACACCGTGTCCTGCACCGTTACCCGCACGCACCCTTTTGCCACTTCGCGGCGGACGGATTCCGACCACAGGACAGCCCGATGCTATGGGCACGCACTTAGAGGGTCAAGCCAATGCCCACATGGACTTATGGGATTCATATGACAACAGACTGAAAACCCCTCGGCACCGCGCACTGCGCCCCCGGGGTACCCCCGCAAGTCTCAGCGGCGCAACAGCCCCACCTCGGCCGAGATCCCCTCGCGGAACGACCGGGGCGCGAAGCCAAGCTCGCGGCGGGCAGGCCCGATGTCCACCGCCTTGGACTCCGTCAGCCGCAATACCTGCTCCGGGCTGACCGGGAATGGCATACGGATGCGACGCGCGAATGTCGCGGCGGCGTGCGCGGGTGCGAGCGGCACCGGCACGATGCCGACGCGACGCCCCAGCGCATCCGCGGCAGTGTGGATCACCTCGGACAGCGCGATCGGCTCAGGCCCCCCGACATCGTACTCCCGTCGCGCCGCGATCGGCCGCGCGAGCGAGGCCATGATCGCCTGCACCAGATCATCCACTTGGACGGGCTGCTGCGGCGTGATGCCGCCGAGCGGAGCCGGCACCCACGGCCAGCGCTGGATCCAGCGCAGGAGCCGCACCATGTTCCGGTCGCGCGGAGTGCCGTAGATCATGCTCGGGCGGAGAATCGTGAATGCCAGGGGCGAGTCCCGAAGCGCCGCTTCGCCACGGCGTTTGGCATCGGCGCCCGAACTCCTCAGCTGCGTGTAGACGCCCGCAGAACTCACGAACACGCCACTGCGCACTCCCGCCGAGAGAACGGCCGGGAGAAAACCGGGCACCAGTGCCAATCCCGCGAGGTGCACGACGGCGTCCGCGCCAGCGAATGTACGCCCCAGCGTGCCCGGCTCGGACAGTTCTCCGTGCCGCACCTCGAGGCCCGCGACCTGCGGCAGACTCGCGACATCGCGACCGGGCCGTACCACCGCCAGGATCCGCACACCCTCCGCTGCCAACCGCGGTATCAGGTGCGAGGCGACGAACCCCATGGCGCCGGTGATCGCCACGGTGGGTGGCATGGATGGCGCTGCCGTCTCGATTTCCGTCATGCTTGGCTCCTCCCCACCAGCTCGTGCCCCGCGAACGCCTACTCTATCATCGTCGCTCGTGCCCCATCGCCCGCCGTCACTCCCGGAGAACCGTGCCATGCTGGAATCACTTGATGCACGCGTCCACCAACTCGAACGCCGGATCACGCGCTTGACCGCGATCGCTGCAGTGCTGGCGGTGGGATTCGTGTTGAGCGTCCTGTGGCAGTTGCTGCCGCGGCCTGCACTCGAGGCGCAACGATTCATGTTGCGCGATAGCATCGGGACATGGCGAGGAGCGCTCATGATGCGCGAGGATGGCTGCCCGGTCGTGCGCCTGAACGACGCGCGCGGCAAGGCCAGACTCTATGGCGTCGTGCTTCCCGATGGGAATCCGCGCTTGCGATTCACCGATTCGACCGGTGTGCACCGCGCGATCCTCGAACTGGAACAACACTCATTGCCGCAACTGAGTCTACTTGGCCCGGACGGTGGCTTGCGTGCGCGTGTGGCGGTGGATTCCGCGGGGCGTCCCACGGCGGAACTCCTCTGGGGCGGCCAGCGACGGATGATCTCGCTCGAGCCTCCAAGCGAAGACCCGCATTGACTCTGGCGGCACGAAGATGGCCCATGTGAGTCGCACTCACACGGGCCTGAGGATCTTCGAGGATTGGTAGCGCTACGGGGATTCGAACCCCGGTTAGATGGCTGAGAACCATCCGTCCTAGACCCCTAGACGATAGCGCCACAGAATCGCTGCGCACTGCAATGCGCCAAGGCAGGCGGCAATCTAGCGAACCGCCGTCCAGCCCGTCAAGCATCGCGCGTGGCACGATCCACCGCGGCGCACGAGCGCCACGGTGTCGTTGCATGTTTGGCTGCCCTGCAAGGATTCGAACCTCGACTAACTGGGCCAGAACCAGTCGTGCTACCGTTACACCACAGGGCAGTCGAGGCCGAGCAATCTAGCGAAGCGCGCCCCTCAAGGCAAGTCGCTCGCTGCCAACGGCGATTCCGCAGTCCACCGCGCCGCAGCCTGTCGCAGCCGGTCGATCGCGCGTTCACGCCCCACCAACCACATCACCTCGAAGATCCCCGGGGACACCTTGCGGCCGGTCAGCGCCACCCGCGCCGCGCCGATCAGCTCGCCCGCCTTCACACCCAATTGGGCCGCGAGTGCGCGCGTCGTCGCCTCCAGACTCTGCTGAGTGAACTCCGGATCGGACATGATTGCTTCCGCAAGTCCCCCGAGCCGGACCGCAACCTCGGGCTTGCCGAGCAATTCCGCCCAGGCCTCCGGCTCCGGCTCCAGCGCATCCACGAGTGCGAACCGTCCGTAGCCCTCGGCATCACGCAGCGTCCTGAGCCGATCGCCGAGCGCGCGGATGAAAGTCACTCGCCATTCGGGCGAGCGGGTGGAAATATCGTAGCCATGTTGGGCGAGGAATCGCGTCACGCGTTCGACCCGATCGTCCTCGGTGAGCCGACGCAGGTGCTGCGCGTTCACCCACTCGAGTTTGTCCGTGTCGAATACCGCAGGGCTCGGATTGACGCGCGCGAGCTGGAAGACCTGCTCGAGCTCGGCGAGCGAGAAGAGTTCGTGCTCGCCATCGAGCGACCATCCCAGCAGCGCCAGGAAGTTCAGCATCGCTTCGGGCACGATCCCCAACTCGCCAAAAGCATCCACCGAAGTCGCGCCATGGCGTTTGGACAAGCGTTTTCCGTCCGGGCCCAGGATCATCGAAGCGTGTGCGAACACCGGCGGGACATGCCCCAGGGCTGCGTACAGCAGGAGCTGGCGCGGCGTGTTGGAGATGTGATCATCGCCACGGATCACATGGCTGATGCGCATCTCGAGATCATCCACCACGCAGGCGAAGTTGTAAGTGGGCAGCCCATCCGAGCGCACCAGCACGAAGTCATCCAATACTTCGTTCTGGAACTCGATCGGACCGCGCACGATGTCGTCCCACGCCACCACCCCGGAGGCCGGGCACTTGAACCGCCATACCGGCAGGCGGCCCGCGGCCGCGAACGCGTCGCGCTCGGCCTGGGTCAACGAGCGGTGGCGTCCGTCATAGCGTTGCGGCTCCTGCCGCAAGGCCTGCGCCTCCCGCATCGCGTCCAACTCCTCGGGCGTGTCGTATGCGGGGTACGCATGCCCGCTGGCCACGAGCGTGTTCCGATAGCGCTCGTAGAAAGCTCCACGCTGCGTCTGGACATAGGGGCCGTATTCGCCGCCCACATCCGGGCCTTCATCCCACGTCAGCCCCAGCCAGCGCAGGCCTTCGAAGATCGCAGCGGTCGAAGCCTCGGTGGAGCGCTCGGCGTCGGTGTCCTCGATGCGCAGCACGAATACTCCGCCCTGCGAGCGGGCGAAGAGTTGGTTGTACAACGCGGTGCGTGCCCCGCCCACATGCAGATGCCCGGTGGGACTGGGGGCGAAACGAACGCGGACACTCATGGACGATCGGACTCCCGAGAGGGGTTGGCGCTGCGGAGCAAGGACACTACGGACGCCGCCCCGGCAGGGTCAAGGCCGCGCACGCGAAAGGCGGGCCCATGCGGGCCCGCCTTGTCGCTGCCGCACACCCATGGATCAGTCGAGCACGACCAACTTGCGCGCCGCACTCTTGCCGCCCACGGTGAACCGGGCGAAGTAGACTCCGCCTTCAACCGAGCGCCCCTGATCATCGCGCAGGTCCCACTCCAGCGAGAAGCGACCCGCTTTGGAGAGCCCGGTGTCCACCAGCTTCACTCGGCGTCCCGTCAGGTCGTAGACCGCCAGTTGATAGTCCTGCCCGGCGAGATCCGCAGGGATACCGAACCATAGCCGCGCCCGCTGCGAGGCGCGGGTCGGGTTGGGGGCGATCGACGCGAAGTCCACGCGGCCGGGGACGATCCCCGCCAGATCGGCGTCCGGATCCACGCCAACGAACAACGGCGCGTTCATGAATCCCGTGCGACGCGCGTCGTGGTGGAACTGCGGCCAGGGCGCGGGGCCCGCTGGCGAGAATGGGAAGTCGTAGTCCCACACATAGAGGTTCTTGTCCCAACCCGCGAGCACGATCTCGGTCTTGCCGTCGCGATCGATATCCGCGAGCCCGGCAGCGCCACGGATCTCGGCCTGCGTCTGGATCGGGAACCCCGGCAGGATCGTCCCGTTGAGTCCAGAGAACGCAGTGAGCAAACCATACTCGTCGCCCACGACGATGTCCGGGCGAGAGTCACCATTGATATCGCCGACGACCGGACTCGACTCGGATGCGCCGCTGGTGAGGATGCTGTAACGCAGGTTGCCGAACGGCGGAATGAGTGAGCCCGTGCGGTTCCAGACATACACGCCACCATTCGTGCTCTGCCACACGATGTCGACGAATCCATCGTTGTTGATATCGGCGAGCGCCGGGGATGGAATCTTGCTGCCGCCCGTGGTGCGAGTCCACACCGGCCAACCGGCGCGACGCTTGCCATCCGCCTGCAACACATAGAGCGAGTCGTTCGAAGCGGCGAAGACGATCTCAGGCGAGGTATCACCAGGGCCATCCAGATAGCCGACCGCGGGTGACGAGGTGATGCTCCCGGAGGTGAGCAGCGGGAAGCCGGGGACATTCGTCCCATTGGCCTTCCACGCGTAGAGCTTGCCGTCGAACCCGCCATAGACGATCTCGGGCAGATTGTCGTTGTCGAGATCCGCCATGGCCGGCGTGCCGAAGTTGTAGGACGACGCGAGGTTCTTGAAAACGCCCTTCGTGGTCGGATTCGCGTCACCGTCCATCCACTCGGTCCCGTTCGCGCGCAGCACATAGAACTGCACGCCGTTGGAGCCGAACGCGAGTTCGGACGAGCCATCCCCGTCCAGATCGCCGATGGCTGCCGACGACCAGATGTTGTTCGGCATGTAGAACGGCCAGCCGCTGCGGACATTCCCGAGCTTGTCGAAGACATAGACCGCGGACGAGTCCCAGGACGGGGCGATGATCGACCAGCCGTTGCCATCCAGCGTCGCGACCGAGGGTGCCGCGGCGAAGTACTTCCCGCGCGCACTGAAGTCACCGAGCGTCACCTCGGAGTTATCCGCGTCCACTGGGGCGGTGCCGTCGGCGTGCATGACGAACATATGTTCGGCCCCGACGACGATATCCATCTGGTTCGCCTGATAGATGTACTCGAGTGCCACGGAGGATGGCGTGTTGCCATCCATCGGGATGGGGAAGATCGAGTGCACGGGCGGATTCGTGCTCGCGCTTGCGAGGACCGACTGGGACGACTCGTTGCCGGAGGAGTCCACGGCGCTGATCTTGAAGTAATAGCGCGTGAGCGGAGTGAGATTCTCGTCCAAGTAGTACGAAGTCCTGTCCGACGGTGTCGGATTCACTTTGGTGTAGGTGCCCGCCTGGGTGTTGCTGCGGTAGATGTTGTAGCCCTGCAGGTCGGACTCGGCGCTGTGCGCCCAGGTGAGCGCGATGCTGGTGGCCTCCCCCACGCCCAGCAGTGAGACCGGCGTGGCAGGGAACGAGAGGTCGAGGCGCTTGGTATATAACTCGCCGAACACATCGGACACGACAATGGACAACTTGGCCGCGCTCGACAGTGGCTTGAAGGTGACACCGTCGCCCGTCGTGGTGACACCGGTTGCGATGTCGGCAAAACTCGCGGTGCTGTCGGTGACCAGCGCCAACCCATCGTAACTGCGCAGCTTGATCGAAACGCCGCGCGCGATACCCGTGCCGTTGTTGCGCAGCTTGAGTTGGTAGGTGACGAACTCGTTGACCTCGGGACGGCCATTGTTGTTGCCGCCCGTTTCGGTTTCGATATGGCCGTTGTGCACCAGGTCGGGGCCGCGAACGGTGAGTTGGAAGTCCTCGGTCCACGAGCGCCCGCCCGAAACCAGCGTGAGCTTGAACGGAACTTCGCGCTGATCGATCAGCGTGTAGGGAAAGCTGACGCGGAATCCCGTCGCGGGGTTCGAACTCGCGCCCGCGTTGATGGTGCCATACGCCACGGCAGGCGCGACGATGGTGACCAACGGGTCGGTCGTGGTGAGCGAGCCCGCGACCGTTGTCGCGGCGCCGCCGCCACGATTGGCCACCGGCACGCGCAGGTCCACGGTCTCGCCAGCGTCCAGCTTGCTGTCCCCATCCCCGATGGTCCCACCCACATTGTCGTCGTCGATCACGGGCGCGCCGTCGGCAAGCGAAGCCAGCCCGGAGGCGGAGATGGCCAACGTTGCCTGGTAGGGCTTGGCGTTGAAGGCGGTCACCGTCAGCACGAAACTTCCCAGCGAATCAGGACGGAAAGGCACGACGGCGTTGCCTGCCCCGTCGGTGGTGGCGATGCGGAACTCGTCGCCGGCACGATAGGCCACGACCCGGGCGCCATAGAGCGGGACACCGGACACCGAGACGTTGACGGTGAACGAGGAGTCGCTGATGGCGACGGCCCCTGGGTGTGACACGGTCAGCGTGCGCCAGTTGCCCGACCACATCCGTAGCTCGGGATCCCCCAGCATGAGCAGCGTCATCTGGGTCCAGCGATTGACGCCGTCGTAGTTCGAGAACGCGATGAACGGCAACTTCTGGCGAGTCTGCAGTTCGCCGACCGCGGTGATGCTGTCCTCGACGAAGAGTCGGAAATACTCCGCCTGATAGGCCCGCCCCGCGGTCGGGAAATCGAATCGCGTCGAACCCACATTCGTGACGGCGCCGCCGTTGGGATTCTTGATGAACGCTTCGCCGATGCACGGGAAGTCGATGGCGTTGGAAGTACAGTTGATGGCGTACAGGTTGATGAGCTTGTTCCCGTTCGTCAGCCCCGCCGCATCCGCGTTCGTGAGGCTGGCGTCGCCCACGGACATGATGTTGCGATAGCCATGCCCCACATGGATCGCGACATTGTAGCCGCGGTTGAGCGAATCCAGCACAGCCTGACGGTTCTCGACGAGCGAGCCCGGGCGCCAGCGCGGATCCAGATAGTTCTGGTACAGGCGGCGCAAGGGCAGGTCCGGGCGTTGATCGAAGATCGGCAAGAGCTCCTCGACCAGGTCGGCGCCGTCGAGCGAGGTCTCCTGTCCAGTCTGCCAGTCCTGAGGGAAGAGCACTTCGGCGAAGGCAAGGTACCGGCTTTCGTAGCCGCCCACAGGCGTCTTGATGTACTGCAGCGTCTTGTTCACGAACACCTGTGCGTCCGCCGCAGAACTGACCGGTGCCCGTCCGACATACACTTCGGGCAGCATGTCGCAGGCATCCCCCGGGTCGTCCACATCGAGGTAACCTTCACCGTAGAGAC